>CADAJB010000006.1 GCA_902788085.1 uncultured Eubacteriales bacterium | reverse complement strand
CATTTAAAAACCTAACAACAATATTGCGTATGTTGCCCGAATTTTCTTGCGGATTAAAACCAACCACATCTGGTAATGCTAAATATTTATCTAAAATTTCTATAACTTTTTTATGATTTATATCTGCAATTTTACACTCGGTTATTTTAAGCACATTATGTGTGCCCTGTTGAAACAGCCCCAACACATTTTTACCATTAAGGTGGCGTAGGGCAAAACTTATTTTATTACGATAGTTTAATTTTGCATTAGCATAATATTCGAACTGTTTATTATACTCTATTTTATATTTTTTAAAACAGTTTTTTACATATTGTGTTTTGTACTCTTGCTGTTCTTTTTTGTTTGCACATTGCAAATTGCAACCACCACAAGCATAATAATATGGGCAAACGGGTTCTACCCTATTTTTGCTTTTTATTATAACTTGTTCTACCTTGTTTTTGCTAGTGTCATACAAAACTTGCTCGCCTTTTAAAACATTGGGCAAAAAGTAGGTTTTGTTTTGATTGTGTGCAATTCCACAACCGTCCATACCATAATCTATAATATCTAATTTTAATATATTTGCCATAAATTTATACCTTTAATTTTATGCAATTATACTACATAAAACCTAAAATAGCAAATTTTTTATATGTGCCAAAAAATAAAAACGCATAATGCGTTTTTATTATTTTTTATCTTTTTTTGTTGCGCCGTCTTTTAAGTTTAACGACTCTTTAAGACTTGCTAAAAGTGAAGTTACACCTGCTAATTCGGTTGGAACAATAAGTTTTGTTGCCTGACCATCGGCAACTTTTTGCATTGCTTCGTAACCTTTTAGGGTAAGGTATGCTTGGTCTGGTTTTGCACTTATAATAAGTTTAATTGCATCGGATGTACCTTCGGCCTCTTTAATAAGAGCCAATCTTTTTGCTTCGGCACGCAATACTGCTGCTTCTTTTTCACCTTCGGCGATAAGAATATTAGATTGCTTTTCACCTTCGGCAATCAAAATTGCTTCGCGGCGTTCACGCTCGGCACGCATTTGTTTTTCCATTGCTGTTTGAATGTCTTTTGGTGGTAAAATATTTTTAAGTTCTACACGATTAACCTTAATGCCCCATGGGTCAGTTGCTTCATCCAAAATTGCGCGCATTTTTGTGTTTACGGTATCGCGGCTTGTAAGCGTTGCATCCAACTCCAACTCACCCACTAAGTTACGCAAAGTTGTGGCTGTTAGGTTTTCGATTGCTGCCATTGGGCGTTCTACACCATAGGTAAACAATTTAGGGTCGGTTACCGAAAAATATACAACGGTGTCTATTTGCATAGTTACATTATCTTTTGTAATAACTGGTTGTGGCGCAAAATCGGCCACTCTTTCTTTTAAACTAATTGGGTTGCCAGCAGGTCTATCAAAGAAAGGCACAATAAAGTGAATACCAGTATCTAACACTTTGTGGAATTTACCCAATCTTTCTATAACAATGGCAGTAGATTGACGAACAATTTTTAAACTTAATGCTAAAATTGCTATTGCTAATAATGCCAAAACTACTATAACTATAATTGCAGTTGTGCTCATATAAAAAATCTCCTTTATTTAGATAATTTTACAATTAATTTATTGCCGTCTATTTTAACGACGGTAACAACTTGGTCTTTTTCTATCTCGGCACCATCTTCCGAAACAGCAGTCCACACTACACCATTAATTTTAACCTCACCTGGTGTGTCGGCGGTAATTGGTTGTATAAGTTTGTAATTATTATTTACAAAACTATCTACATTAGTTTTTGTTTTGTCATTCTTTAACAAATACTTTAACGCTAATTTTCGTAAAGATAACAACAACACTAGCGACAAGCCACAAAATACTAATAATTGCACCCACCAAACTACACCACAAAGTGCCAAAATAATTGTTATAATACTAGCAAAGGTAAACCAAATAGAAACCATTTGCATAGTAATAAATTCGAGTGCAGCACTAACAACAGCTACTGCTAGCCAAATCCAAACAAGATAATCTACCATACTTGCCCCTCCTTTAAAACTATTATATAATATATACAATATTTAGTCAATAAAATACAATATTTTATAATAAAAAAATAAGAGGCAATGCTCTTATTTTAGTTGATTTTTGATTCTATTAAATGCGCAGCCACAACATCATCGACATCATCAGACTGCGAGTAGTTGTCTTTTACATATTGTTTAAAATCTTTCTTTTTGTTGTCGTCTAAACTATTATATTTTTGCTTTATAGTGGCAACACCTTCTAAAAACAAATCTTTATTTTTATCTTGTTTATACCCCACAACAATTTGACGCATATTATTAAATAAAGATTTAAATTCAATGTCGTTGTTTAAAGTTTGTTCTGTCTGTATTGTTTGTTGTTGGTTGCTTGTGCTAGCGTTTGTTGTGTTGGCAGCAACATAATTTGCGCTTGCTTTTTTTGATTGCACAAGAACAATAATAAGATACACCCCACTAACAACAATGCCTATAACTGCAAATATAAGCCCCAAACGCATATCATAGTGTATAGCATCAGATAACGCAGCGGCATCATACACACTGCTTACCTTACTAGCATCAAATAATGCATAATATAACTGTTCGAAAGATGTGCCAAAACTTTCACCACTACCTTTCATAAATATTAACACATCACTAAAAAATGTTGCAAGTGCGCTAAATAACAAACTAAAAACAATAATCATTATTGCGGGTATCCAATAATGTTTGTTATAGTACTTGCAATATAAAGCAAGCCCACCCACTGTACCAAGTAAAGTAAGCACAATTAGCAGTTTATTAAAACTTTCAAAAATATATTGCGCTAAAAACTGTAATATACTAGCACCCAAAAGTACTAAAAAACAAAATAAAATTGCCTTAAATAAACTTTTCTTTTGTGTCTCTTTAACTTGCATATAAACCCTCTAACATTATAATAATAAATTATATCATATTAAAAAACATTTGTCAAATTTACACAAAAAAACAAAAAAGCCAAACGGCTTTTTTAAAAACTATTTACGGTTAAATTCGCATACTGGCATTTGTGATGTAGGAACATAACCTTTTTGCTTGCTTGCAAGTAAGTCTGGAATACGATTTACAATAGTAGCACAAGTAAGTTCTACTGTTGCTGGGCGGTTGATAATAACTGTGGTGTCTGGTTCACCAAAAATTGTCCACTCGTTAGAATCAAATTCGTCGGGTGCATAAACTTTACCAACACATTCACTTTCAATAATTATACCCTCTTTGGTTTTACTTGTAACCACAGCCGACATACCTGTTGCATAGCCTGCTGGAATTTTCATACCCAAAGTGCTAGAATTTAGTGCTTTTTTGTATGTTTGTGGAACACATTTTTGTGTTTGTTCGGTTATAGTTAAACCCAAACGGTCAGCAAGCCAACCATTTGTATTCCACATATAACTTGGTGAATATTCGCCGTTGTCTATTAATTTTTGACGCTTTGCTTTTGTTATGCGGTCAACACTTGCAACCTTTTTGTCAAACTCGTCTAGGCTCATACCAGCACCGTGTGCTTCGGCTAATGCCACACCATAGTCTTCTACATTATAACTTGTGCGACCTTTAATTTTTTTAATGGTGTGTGTTGCACCTGCCAAAACTGCAATTAAGTTACCCCAAAATACATCTTGATAACCTGCACCTGTAATTACACATTTATTTTTGCGTGCTAGTTTGTCTATTTTGTTAAATACTTTTGGGTTAGAGTTTTGTGGGAAGAATGCTTCTTCGCAAGTTGTTATTGCGTTTACACCACATTCTGCACAAATTGTTAAAACATCTTCTAATTCGCCTATTAAACTACGAGTAGTAACAATAACTACATCAGGTTTTTTCTTTAACAAACCTGCTTTAAAGTTTTTTGCATCTTCAACCTTTACGCCCAATTTTTTAATTTCGGCAATATCACCAGCGTCGGTGCCAAAAATATCTTTGTTAATATCGTAAGCACCTACTAACTTATACCCCTTTTCTACTGCATATCTAATTGTGTATTTACTCATTTTACCACAACCATATTGCATAAATTTTACTTGTGCCATAAATCTTACTCTCCTTTAAACTTATAATAATTAAATTTATCAATTATTTAAAAATTAATCAAACAAAAAAATACATTATTTTTAATATTGCCTAATTTTTCGTTATTTTGTGCAAAAACTAGATAGTTTATTCAATTTGGTTGTAAAAAAAACGCTTTTGGTATATACTAAACAAAATAGTTTTTTGGGGTGAATAGTATGGAAAGACTTGTAATAATAGACGGAAACAGTCTTGTTAATCGTGCTTTTTATGCACTACCTTTGTTATCTACATCATCGGGCAAAATATATAACGCAGTTTATGGTTTTTGCAACATTTTAATTAAACTTATAACCGAAGAAAAACCCAAATATTTAGTTGTTGCTTTTGATGCCGCTAAAAAAACCTTTCGAAACGATTTATATAAAGACTATAAAGGCACCCGCAAAGGTATGCCCGAAGAATTGGCTGCGCAAATGCCAGTGTTGAAAGACCTTTTACATAAAATGAACATAAAAACAATAGAAAAGGTTGGTATAGAGGCCGACGACATTATAGGCACACTTTCTAGGCGTTTTAGTGATGTAAAAAACATAATAGTTACAGGTGACAGAGATAGTTTGCAATTAATTAACCAAAACACAGATGTTTGGTTAACTAAACACGGAATTTCGCAAATATTAGAACTTAACGAAAGACAATTAAAAGAAGAATATAACCTAACCCCTAGCCAAGTTATAGACTTAAAATCGTTGATGGGCGACCAAAGCGACAATATACCCGGTGTAAAAGGTATTGGCGAAAAAACTGCTATGACGCTATTAGAAACTTATGGTACTATGCAAAATGTATATAACAATATAGATAAAATTGCTGGCAAAACACAACAAAAACTAATTGAAGGCAAAGATATGGCACAACTTAGTTATACTCTTGCCACCATTGTAACAAACTGCGACATCGAATGTAAATTAGAAGATTGCACTTACGACTTCCCTTTTAATTCAACTGTAAAAGCGTGCTTTAAAGAATACGAGTTTAGGTCATTAGAAAAACGCGAAGATTTATTTAATAAAGGTATTGCCCCAATAGAAGAAAAAAACAATAGCACGGCATTAAATAGTGCCGAATTACAAACAATATTAGAAAAGCAAAAAATCAACAAAATTGGGCTTTTTGCAACTGCCGAAAATATTTATTTTGGATTAGATTTAAACACCAATTATATAATAGAAACAAATAATAAAAACATAGAAATATTAAAACCAATTTTGCAAGATGAAAATATTTTAAAAGTATTTTTTAACAAAAAAAATATGCTTCACTTTTTTGACGCATACAACATAACAATTAATAATTCCACCGATGTATCTTTGGGTGTATATTTAATAAACAGCGACAATCCCGAAGACACCCCACAAACAATGCTAGAATATTTAGGTTTTAACCCTAACGAGATTGGAAACGGGCTATTAAAAACACAAGAATATTTAGCCCAAGAATTGCCAAAACGCAACCTTTTAACATTATATAACACAATAGAACTTCCGCTTGTAGAAGTATTATATAATATGGAAAAAACGGGTATAAATGTAGATAAAAAAGTCTTAGACGAACTAAGGCCAGTTTACGCTGACGAAGCCTTGCGTATAGAACAACAAATATATGCCCTATCTGGTTGCGAGTTTAACATTGCTTCGCCTAAGCAACTTGCCGAAGTGTTATTTGACAAACTTCACCTAAACGATTACGACAACAAAAAGCATTCAACAGCGGTAGAAAAATTGCAATTACTTAGTTCTACTCACCCAATTATAGATTTAATTTTGCGTTGGCGAAAAATTGCTAAAATAGTTTCTACATATATAGACGGAATGCAGGTTTGGATAAACAAAGACAACAAAATACACACAACTTTTAATCAATCTTTAACAGTTACGGGCAGACTTTCTAGCACCGAGCCAAATTTACAAAACTTGCCTATTCGAAGTGAAGAAGGCAAAGAACTAAGAAAGATGTTTGTGCCATCACAAAAAGATAATGTATTAATTAGTGCCGACTATTCGCAAATAGAATTAAGGCTTTTGGCGCACTATTCGGGCGACCCAGTTTTATGTAAGGCATATCAAGAAAACCGAGATATTCACACAACAACCGCCAGCCAAATATTTAATGTAGAGCCCAACCAAATTACCCCACTTATGCGCCGAACAGCAAAAGCAGTAAACTTTGGAATTATTTATGGTATTAGTCCGTTTGGGCTGGCACGCAACCTAAATATTAACCAAAAAGTTGCAAAAGAATATATAGATAAATATTTTGAAACCTACCCAACAATTAAAGGCTTTATGCAACACTGTGTAGAAACAGCACAAAAACAAGGCTATGTTACAACACTTTTTGGCCGAATTAGAAACATCGACCTAAATGTTAGCAACAAACAAGTTTTGGCATTCAACGAGCGCGCTGCTATGAATATGCCTCTTCAAGGCACAGCGTCGGATATTATAAAACTTGCAATGATAAACATATTTAACGAAATAAACAAACGCGGGTTAAAGTCTAAAATGCTTTTACAAATTCACGACGAACTTATTTTTGATGTACCAAAAACCGAACTAAAAGAAATGCTAATTTTAATAAAACAAAAAATGGAAAATGTTGTAAAACTTAATATTCCGTTAACTGTTAGTATAAGTTATGGCGAAAACCTATACGAGTGTAAATAAAAAGAAAAAGACTATTTATTTAGTCTTTTTTATTTTAAGCAGTTGCACTTTGTACAGTAAGTGTAAAATCTTTTAAGTTAACAGTTAGTTTATATGTGCCCGATGTTTTAACATATCCAGAACGAGTTAAGTTATCTTCGTCAATGATAGCAAGCTTATAAGACATACCTAACTTAGGGAAAAATGATGGAAGTTTTACGGCAGGATTATCAATTGGGCTTTCTGCAACAAAAGTATATTCAAACAAATATGGTGTATCATTATGCTTTGGTGTTAATTCTTGATTTTTATTAAAACCTACTTGGCAGTAATATGTTGCTGTATCTGCATTTAATAATTCTAACCTTAACTTATATGTTTTTGCATTAAAGTATATATTGTATGTTCCACCAACATGAACTTGTACTTGCGCAGGGCTTACGTCGTTTAAATAAATTAATTTATTGCAAATATTATTTTCTGCTGTCATTTTATAATGACTTATGTGCGAAGTGCTATAAAACCCAATAGAAGCATTTAGCGGAATTTCTTTTTGAATATAATATTCGTTTGTAGCAGTATTTAATGTCATTGGATAATAATTATAATTGCCAGCAGAAATGTGAACATTTAATTCACAACTTTTAATAGTTTCGTAAACGGGTGTAGATATATCGCCTACCTTTTGCATATCAATAGCAAATGTGGTTGTATCTAAAACAAGGTTGTAAATACCTTCTTTTACAATATTTATTTGCAAAGGCTTATTATTGCTGTATTCCACTTCGGCATACTCGGTGTCTGCGTTATCACTTAAACTTGCATAAACCTTTCCTAACCCTTTGGGGTCTTTATAATATAGCACCTGAAAATAATCTTCAACATAAAAATAAATATTGTGGTATATGCGCTTTGTTGTATCGTTTTCGTCTAGTGTAAACGGTCTAGTTGTGCAATAATTTCCATTTACTTCGGTAACTAAATCAAGTTTCGAAGAAGTATAATAAGTTTTGCCTTCTTCATATTCTTGGTCATCGTTAGCACTTGGTGTATAAACACTAATATCTGAATTATCTATACTTGGGGTTGTCGAATCGTCTTTTGTGCCACTATTTAAAAAATCGCAACCCGCTAGCATAAATGGAAAAATTAAACATAATAACAATGCAAATAAATAAAATCTATTCTTCATAATAATCTCCTTATAAACTATAATATATCATATATAAAAAATATTTACATCTTTTTTAAATGCTTTTTAAACAAAAAAATAAAAAGACTTAAATTTTTAAGTCCTTTTTTATTTATACAAATTCAAAAATAACTGTTTCGTTAGATACATCTAAGTGGTTGTCGTCACCCAAGATGTTAAACACTGCTTTAATTTTTCCTAGTCCGCTAGCAGTTAAAATTGTGCTTCCGCTTGTGCTGTTGCCTATATAATAAGTTGTGCCCGCTTGCAACACAATGCCTTCACCAATGTTAGAAACGAGTGTTAGGGTGTATGTTTTTTCGGCATCATAACTAACAGTTGGAATAGCGGTGTTTGCATCTAAAAGTGTGGTGTTTGTTCCGTCAGAAAGATATAAGTTATAATCTACACCCCTTTGTAATTGTGTTTTAACAACTATTAGTGAAAAGTTATACTCATAACTTGCAATATTGCTATCTTCTTGCAAAGCAATTTTTACATCATATTGCCCAACAGGAAGATTTACAACAAAGTCACCTGTTACACTATCTGGCAAAACACTTACATAATCTTGCGCATCTTTTAGTTTGTAAAGATATTGAAGTTCACTTCTTACGCCCTGTGGCAAAGGTGCAACACCAAGGCTGTTGTCTTTGTAGCGCCAATAGTTAGAAAGCACTACTTCTTGCCCATATTTTATGCCATTTTTATTTAATTCGGCATCATCATAGTTTAGTTCTTCGCCTTCTAAAACAAGGTCAAACAAATTGCATTTTTGCACATCAAAATAACTTTCCAGTTCGCACCCGTTGTAATTAGAAGAAGAATTAATAACTATTTTAACTAAATATCCGCCCGCATTTACTGGTAGTTCGGTTTTGCTGTATTCGGCATTAGCAACGCTTGTATTTTTGTAATAATATTCTACACCTTCTAACATTTCTTGTGGAATAGAATTTTTATCTAGTGCATTAAAAGATATTTGTTGACCAGTATAAGAAGTGGTAACAACGGGTTTGTTGTCTATAATAGTTGACGAACTAATTTTGGGCGACACATCGGCTTTATCTACCCTAACAGTAAACCTTGTGGTTAAGTTTAAAAATGTTAAAACAACTTGCTGTTGCGTGTTGGCATTATTAAATGTTGTAATGTTTGCGCTTGCCAAAGTCATAGGAAAGTTTTTTGTTGTTCCGTCATCATATTCTACTTTCAAACTTCCGCCACTAAGTTGCAAACTTTGCCCAACTGTATAATTTACTGTTGTGGGCATATCTAAAATTGTAACAGATGTAGGCTGTGGTGCAACTTCTTCGCAGGCACAAAACAAACCGCCAAAGCAACACAATGCTAGCACAAGTATAAAATTGCGAAACCCCTTTCTCATACACTCACCTCTTTTAATTATAAAATTATACAATTATTATAAATTTTTTCCAAACAAATTTACATCTTTTTTAAAAAAATAATAATTTAGTGTTTTTAAACGCTTGTAAAATTATTTTTTAATTAGTATAATCAAAATATAAGTTAATACATTAGGAGGAAATTATGCAAGGCATTTTAAACACATTATGCGCTGTAAATAATTTTGGAGAATTTTGCGGTAAATATTGGTGGTTGTTTGTATTATTGGCAGTTGCTGTTGTATTGCTAGTGGTAAGTATTATTTTGGCTGTAAGGCAAGCAAGAAATACAAGCCCAGCAAAACAACAAGAAGAAAACAAACAAGAACAACCAAAAACCGAAGAAAAGAAAGAAGAACAAAAACCTGTTGAAGAAGAAAAACAACCTACACAACAGAAAAAATCTCGTGGCAGACCTAAAAAAGAAGCAACAACCACTAAACAACAAAAGGCAGAAAAACAACCACAAAAAACCGAAAAGGTAGAAAAAGAAGAAAAGGCAAAGCCTGCTAAAAAAGAAGATAAACCCACTAAAACAACAGCAAAACAACCAAAGAAAGAAGATAAAAAAGAAGAAAAACCAGCAGAAGACAAAGCAGTTACACAAAAATATAGCATAACATACGACAAAGAAGCAGAAAACTGGGTTGTAAAACTAACAGGCAGCGCTAGGGCAAGCAAACGCTGTGCAACAAAAGCCGAAGCATTGCAAGTAGCAAAAGATTTAGCAAAGAAAAAGGACCTATCTTTAAGTGTTAAAAAAATGAATGGTCAATTCCAAAAACAAAAATAAACAAAAAACCACATTAAGTTGTGGCTTTTTTATTTACATTTTTCAAAAAATTATTTAAACTAGGCATAAAAAGGAAAGAATATGCAAAACACCTTACAAATAATAAAAGAATATACACCATTCAACCAACAAGAAGAAAAAGACAAGCAAACAATGTTATTTGCCTGCCAAATTTTTAACAACCTTTTAACCCGTGAAAATCCTTTTTGCCACTTCACCGCAAGCGCTTTTGTATTAAACAAACAAAAAAACAAGGTTTTGTGTTGCTTCCATAATATCTACAACTCGTGGGGTTGGGTTGGCGGGCACGCAGATGGCACAGACAACCCCTTAGCAGTTGCACAAAAAGAAGCCCAAGAAGAAACAAACATAAAAGCCCTTACACCGCTTTCTGCCTTGCCTATATCACTAGACATTTTAACAACCGACGGACATTTTAAAAATGGATATTATGTTTCAGGGCATTTACATTTTAACCTTTGTTATTTATTTGAAGCCGACCAAAACCAACCAATAAAACCAAAACCAGACGAAAACAAAAGCGTAGAATGGATAGAGCTTAATAAACTTCCACTTCTTGCACGCGAACCGCAAATGAAAACAGTTTATCAAAAAATTATACAACGCATTAAAAATAACAAGTTTTAAAAACTTTTGTTATAATAAAAAACATTTTGTAGTATTAAAAAAGTTTATAAAATATTTTTATTAAAAAATAAAATACACCAAAAACTATTGACTTATACCACATATTTTGCTATACTGAAACTTATCAAAGGTGGTTTTTCCACCCCCTTATATTTGGAGAGATACCCAAGAGGTCCAAGGGGGCACCCTGCTAAGGTGTTAGTACGAGCAATCGTAGCGCGAGTTCAAATCTCGCTCTCTCCGCCAATCATAACGTAAATCTTATGAACTAGGATTTACGTTTTTTTAATTTGTATCAAGATAAGCACACGCCAGGGTTGCAATTTGAAAAATTAAATTCATAAATTTAGCCCAAAATCAATACAGAATGTAATATTTTGTGCTATAATTCGTTTGTAATTATATTAGAAGGAAAACAGATAATGAAGATACTAAGTTTGTTTAGTGGATGTGGTGGTTTAGATTTAGGTTTTGAAAAAGCGGGTTTTGAAATACCTATTGCAAACGAATTTGACCCTACAATATGGGAAACATTTAAGGTTAATCATCCAAAAACAAAATTATTAGAATGCGATATAAAGAAAATTACAGAAAGTGATTTACCTAATGACATTGAAGGAATTATTGGTGGGCCACCTTGTCAATCATGGTCAGAGGCTGGTTCATTAAGGGGAATAAATGATAGCCGTGGTCAATTATTCTATGAATATATTAGGATGATTAAGATAGTAAAGCCTAAATTCTTTTTAGCAGAAAATGTTAGTGGTATGCTTGCAAATAGACATTCTGAAGCTGTTCAAAATATTATTCAAATGTTTAAAGATTGTGGGTATGATGTTTCAATAACATTAGTAAACGCAAAAGATTATGGTGTTGCTGAAGAAAGAAAAAGAGTTTTCTATATTGGATTTAGGAAAGATTTGAATATTGATTTTCAATTCCCTAAAGGCTCAACTGAAGATGATGAAAAGAAAATTACATTAAGAGATATTATTTGGGATTTACAATCAACAGCTGTTCCTGCTTTAGATAAAAACTATCGTAATCCTAAAGCAATAAATAATAATGAGTATTTTATTGGAGCTTTCTCTCCTATATTTATGAGTAGAAACAGAGTTAAAGGCTGGGATGAACAAGCATTTACTGTTCAAGCATCAGGAAGACAATGTCAAATTCATCCACAAGCACCTAAAATGACTTTTGTTGGGAAAAACAAAAGAGAATTTGTTAAAGGTAAAGAAAATTTATATCGTAGAATGACTATAAGAGAAGTCGCTAGAGTGCAAGGTTTTCCTGATGACTTTAAATTTATTTATGAAAAAGTAGATAATGCATATAAAATGATTGGTAATGCTGTTCCTGTAAATTTAGCTTACGAAATTGCTGTTGCAATTAAAAAACAACTTGAAGAACAAGGAGTATAATATATGAGTGATTTAAGCAATAATCAAGGTAGAGCCTATGAGTATATCTGTTTAACTACATTGAATAGTGAAATAAATAAAATTCGCAAAGCTGAAATAATAGAAAACAGTGCTTATAATGCTTCAAAAAGAGCCTGGAATACAATTCCAAAAACTTTACAGATTCTATTACAACAAAGTGCAAATGCTGTTGTTTCAACTATATTTGACATGGAACCAATGATAATAGAAAAATCTAATGATACATTGGAATTAAAAATTCAAACCGACGATGAAGGAAAAGAAGGAGATGTTAGAGATATTTTAATATCTCGCAAGAATGTTCAATGGGAAATTGGTTTAAGTTTAAAACATAATCATTTTGCCGTTAAACATAGTCGATTGGGTAAAAATTTAGATTTTGGTAAAAGGTGGTTCAATATTGCATGTTCAACACAATATTGGAATGATATAAAACCAATATTTAACTATCTAGAAGAACAAAAGAAAAATAATAGAAATTGGAATCAATTGGAAGATAAAGAAACTGACGTATATATTCCACTTCTAAATGCTTTTATTAAAGAGATAAAACAAAGCACACAACAAGATTCAAGTGTTCCAAGAAAAATGGTTGAGTATTTATTAGGCGAATTTGATTTTTACAAAGTTATTAGTATTGATATGAAGAAAATAACACGCATTCAATCTTATAATTTGCATGGAAAACTTAATCAATCAACAAAAACAACTAGCCCTAAAATTAAAATACCAGTTGTATCACTTCCAACAAGAATTGTTAGTTTAGAATTTAAACCTGAAAGTTCAAATACAGTTGAATTATATATGGATGGTGGTTGGCAATTTAATTTTAGAATACATAATGCTTCAACAAAAGTAGAAACAAGTTTAAAATTTGATATTCAAATTGTTGGTATGCCAACAACAATTATTTCAATAGATTGCAAATGGAATTAAAAGGAGTATTAAAATCATGTCAAAACAAAGTAAAGAATTAAAAAAAGCATATGAAAAAGTAATTGATGATATATTTGATAACTACGATAAATATAGTGAGCAAGAAATAAACTCAATAAAACAAGAATTGCAACATTTAAATAATCTAAATAGCATAGTTGAAAAGTATGATAAAAAATCAAAAAACATTTTTCAAATAATTGCAATTTGGTTTGGAAATGCAACAGGAAAAAAATAATAAAAATAAACTTTCTTTCATACTTTCTTTAATATCAACAGCAATTATCACTCCAATTTTGTTTGTTATTTTAGGTAGTTTTTATGTTGCTTTAGAACACCCTATTGGTTTAAATATATTTTTATGGGTATTACTCGATATATTGGCATATTCAATATTTTACATTGTTTATTTGATAATTAGAAAATCTAGAAAACAGAATGCACCTAAATTTTATAATGGTTGGGCATTACTTAGTGGTTTACTTTCAATAACTATAATTTGTTTTATTACATCATATAATATTGATGATTACTTGTTTGTTGAAGTAATGGGAGCTATATCTGGATTATATGCATTATTTCAAATTATTTACGAAATTTTTATAAAAAGAAAAAAATAATATCGTTTTACTTTGGCTCGGCTCCGCCAAAAAAGCCTAAATCGAACTTGATTTAGGTTTATTTTTTTGATTATATTGCATATTCGCAAAAATATGATATACTCGTTATATACAATTATCTAGGAGAAAAAATGAAGCAAGAGAACATAGAAAATTATAATAGTCATGCAAAGTTTTTAGCAGAAGTGGGGCTACAAATTTTAAATGGTAATAAAAATGTATTAGATGTAAATGGTGTAAAAGAGATAATTTCACTATACCTTTTAATACCATATATTACAAAATCAACGTTAGAAACACCAGATGAATTATGCAAAATCCCACATTTGGAAGGCAATTTTATTGGTAACATATCTTTGGAGGACTTAAGAAATACTATTTCCCATTCTTTTGTGACTGTAGAAGAATATAAAAATGACGGATCTAACCACGGCATGTATTTAATTTTCGATGATAGATTAGTAAGTGACAAAACCACTCATTCCAAAAAAGGAAGGCATGGTACATGCCATAATGTTTATATTGATGTTATAAATAGACGACTAATAGAGTTATTTAATAAAATAATCACATCATAAAGTGGCGGTTTATGCCGTGAAAGGTTCTTGATATGAGTTGGAATGGTTTAAATTTTTGCCATAAAAATAATTCTTTTAAATAATAGTTTTATACTTTAAATTACATTCACTTTTTTATAGCGGATTTGTTATACAAAATTAATTGCATTTGATATACTTAACGCATAAGCAATTTAGGAGACAAAAATGAAACTTTGGATAATTTACGCCAATAAAAACAAGGGGCAACACTACCCTAAGCAAATGCTTAAAAGTGCATTAGATAATAAAATAGATGCCGAATTATATTATGCCGAATATTTTAGTTACCAAATAGAAAACAACCGCACTACGCTGTATTATAACAATCAAAAAATAACAAAATTGCCTTCTCATGCCCTAGCCCGAGGGTTTGAACCAAATATTCGTAAATATTTAGAAAAAAATAATGTTAAATTTGTAAATAGCCTTACTGGTATAATGACCACACGAGATAAATTAGAAACACATTATCTTGCTGCTCAACAAAAAATAGCGCAACCGTTAACTTTATATGGTGAAAAACTTACATATACACAAATTGCAGAAAAACTTGGCAAAACTTTTATTATGAAAGATAGGTTTGGGCAAAAAGGACATAATGTTTATCTAATAAAATCCGCAGCGCAATTTAAACAGGTTTTGCAAGATACCCCAGAAGTTAAATATATTTACCAACAATATATTGAAAGTTCGAAAGGGCAAGATATTCGTCTTTGCATTGCCGGAGATAAAGTTATTGGGGTGTTAAGGCGTTGTGCCACTAATGATGATTTCCGTTCTAATATATCTTTGGGCGCAACCGCAACATTATACAACAAAATACCAAACAAAATAATTGAGCAATCTTTAAAATTAGCAAAAACTCTTAACCTTCATTTTTGCAGTGTTGACTATTTAATAGACGGCAACAGATATTTATTCTGCGAAGCCAACAGTAACATAGGCTTTGGTGGATTTTATGAAAACGGCATTGACATTCGCGAAAAAGTTATGCAATATATAAAAACACAGTTGGCGTAACCAACTGTGCATAACACAAATTATATGTGGTTTGTGTTTTTTTATTTTTATGCTCTTTCTTCTTTTGCCTTTTTCAAAACATCTTTAATAAATTCATCTTTTTGTGAAGTATATAACTTTCGGTTTAAATTGCATTCTTGTGCAAGTTTTTGTTTTAAGTTTTGGTATTTCTGAACATATTCTGGGTGCTTTATTAAATAATCTTTAAACAAAATATGCTCTTCCCACTTTGGAGTGTTAATAATTTCTATATGAATATAATGAGTTCTAAGTTCTGGTGGACCCTTTCTTGCTAAAACTTCACCTTTTTCTTTTATTGAATCTTTCATGTCATAGCCATAACTTGCAAGTATCGGAATTAGTTTTATTTGGGTTTGTTCATCTTTAACCCCAACAGCAATGTCAATAATTGGCTTTGCCATTAATCCAGGAATTGAAGTGCTGCCAACATGATGAATTTCTATAATGTCATCGCCCAAAATTTTTTGAAGAATTACTTTTTCTTTTTCGTATTCTTCTGCCCAATCTGCTGAATGTGGGTATAGTTTAACTTCTTCTTTGTTTAGACCTATCATTTTTTCACCTCCAAAATACATAAATTTTTACATTGTCGCATAATGACACAAAAATAATTGTTTGTCAACAGAAAATAGAAAAATAAAAAACCCAGAATTTTTTAACTAGGTTTTTTATTTTAGTTTAAGGTTATAGCGTTTTCTTGAGCGTTAGCACTTTCACTTCTTTCTTCAAAATCTTTTAATTTGCATTCGCAGTGAAATAATTTGCCCTTACAACGAGAAATGTCATTACTTAACACAATAATTTTGTCATCGTCTTTTGTATTATCAACATTTTGCTGTCCTGACATTATTTCTTTTATTCTTTTAATTTTTTCTGCCATAAGCACTTCTTCGGGTTCTATAATACACTTTTTATATAATTCTGCGGGGTCTTTAGAATATTCACAAAAACGCTCTACAAATGCACTACAACCTTTTGGATATCTTGCTTCCATTTTGTTTATCAATGTTTGTGCATCTGGTTTTTCTTCTGCTTGAAAAATTAGCAATTCCGAAAGGTTGTTAAGCAAGCCAAGTTTATCTTTCATTTCTCTTTCTAACGATTTAGGGTCTTGTTTTTCGCATCTTTCTCTCACTTCAATAAGCCACTCACCTGTTTTTTCATAAAATCTTTCAAAATCTTGTTTATTGTTTTCAAAAACATAAGGCAAAGTGCGTTGGCATAGTGCATCTATCTGTTTTAATAATTCGCTATCTCTTTTGTTTATTAATGAATATTTTATTGCTTTTTTAGTTTTACTAAATAAACTTTTTTTCCATAACTTTCCACCTTGGTTTATTTTTATAATTATATTACAAATTCACATTTCTGTCAATATTAAAATGTTTACACTTGTCCACAGTCGATTTTATGAATATGAAGCAATAAAAAAACGCTTAAATTAAGCGTTTGTATTTATTTTATAATTAACAATCTAAATCCTTTATAAATTCAACCAATCCTTGACTGTACTTATTACATATATCTTGACTTGCGCTTTCTACCATAACACGAATGCATGGCTCGGTGCCAGACTTTCGCACAAGAATTCTTCCTTGCCCGGCTATTTTATTATTTTGCATTGACACTTGTTTGGTAAGTTCTGTTTTTTGCATTATTGCATCTTTATCTTTAACAAAAACATTAATTGTTGTTTGTTTGTATGGTTTATAATCTATAAACTGACTTAATTTTTTATTTGATTGCACACAGGCATTAACAACTTGTATGGCATTTAACACACCGTCACCTGTTGGAAATATATCATAAAGTATTATGTGTCCCGATTGTTCTGCACCTATTAAAAGATTATTGTTTATAAGTGCTTCGCTTACATATTTGTCGCCAACATTTGTTCTTACTAATGATATTCCTATATTATTTAATGCTTTTTCTACACCTAAATTAGACATCACCGTACCAACAACTTGTTTGTTAGTTAACTTACCTTCTGCTAAATAATACTTTGCAAAAAAATACATTAGTTTGTCGCCATCTAAAATATTCCCTTCTTCATCAACCGCCAAAATTCTATCTGCATCACCATCAAAAGCAAAACCAAAGTTTGCTTTATTTTTTAAAACAGCATCAACCAAATTATCTGGGTGTAAAGAGCCACAATTTAAATTTATATTAGTTCCATCAGGTGTACACGATATGGCAACAACTTCTGCACCTAACGATTTAAAAACTTTTGGTGCAATATCATAACTTGCGCCATTAGCACAATCTAAAACAACCTTTATATTATTAAAATTTGTTTTGGCTGTAGATTTTATAAAATTTACATACTCATCCAATAATGTAGGGGCTTTGTTATATATTCCAGTATTATATAAATTCACTTGAGCATTGTTTATATGGTTCTCGATTGACTTTTCAATATCTTGTGATAGTTTTAATCCTTTTCCACTAAATATTTTAATTCCGTTATATTCTGCTGGATTGTGCGAAGCGGTAATCATTATTCCATAATCAAAATTCTTGTTTAATGTAAGATAAGCAACACAAGGTGTTGTGCATACACCAATTTCTGTAACATTACAGCCCGCATCTAACGCACCTTTTGTAAAAGCTTTTACTATTTCAATACCAGATTGCCTAGTGTCTCTACCTATTATTAGGTTACCATTTAAGCTATTCCCACATTTATATGCTATATCTATGGTTAAATCTTCACCAAACTTTCCACGGATGCCATCTGTTCCAAAATGTATACTCATATAATCAACCTTATTCTTCTTTTAAATATTCTTTTGCTCTTTGTGTTTTTACGGTTTCCCTAACTCTACCTATAATAAAATCATATTCTTGACTATCATGTGTAAGAGTTGTTCCGGCACAAAGATATGTATGGCTTGCCATATTTAACGGTGCAATAAGGTTGCAATTGCTACCTATAAAGCAATCGTCTCCCACCTTAATTTTGTTTTTTTCTTTCCCATTATAGTTTACAAAAATAGCACCACAGCCTATATTGCAATTTTTGCCAACTTCTGCATCACCAACATAAGCCAAATGACTTGCTTTTGTTCCTGCACCCAAATGTGTGTTTTTTATTTCTACAAAATTGCCAATTTTGCAATTATCATCAACAATACTATTTGGGCGAATATGTGCAAAAGGACCTATCGTAACATTGTTTTTTATGATTGAACCTTCTATATAACTACTTTTGATAACACAACCATCGCCAATACAAGAGTTATCTATAACACTATTTGGATAAATTATGGTGTGCTCACCAATAACACATTTCCCTACAAATATAACATTGTCATAAACAATGGCACTTTCTGCTATTTGTACATCATTTTGTTTGTTTTCCAATACTATCATCCCCCACTACTGTTTTTAAGAATTCCAACAATTCATCTTTAATTTCATCATCATTCAATCCAGCTAGTACATTTGCCTTTACAAAACCAAGAGGTGTGCCTACATCTAACCTAACGCCTTTTAATTCGGCTCCGTATAAGTTGTTATTTTGTATAAGACCTTCAAAAGCATCGGTAAGATATATTTCACCATTATTATGTTTTTTGCATTTTTCTAAATAATCAAAAATATCTGGGGTAAAGGCACCACCACCAGTATAACAAACATCACTAGGTGAATCTTCTGGCTTTGGTTTTTCTACTATCTTATTTATCTTTATACCTTTATTTGTTTTTTGATAATCTAGCATACCATACTTTTCACTTTCTGTTAAAGAAATTTTTTTAATAGGTATAATACATTTTTTAGTTTTATTATATTCATCTAAAAGCATTTTTGTAAAACTTTGTTCTATCATCAATTCGTCGGGGTACATTAAAATAAATGGTTCATTATTAACAAAATTTTTAGCCTTATAAACAGCGTATCCTGTTCCTTGTGCAAATATTTGCCTAATAAAATAAAGATTTACACCTTGGTACATATTTGTTATAGAGTTTTTTGTTAGTTCATCTTTGTTAATTAATTTATCTTCTAATTCTACATTACGGTCGAAATATTCTTCTAAACTTTCTTTATTTCTGCCCAAAACAATAAGTATGTCGGTAATGCCATTAGCTTTTAAATCACTAACACAATAATCTATTGCTGGTTTATTAAGTATGGGTAACATCTCTTTTGAAACAGATTTAGTTATGGGCAACATTCTAGTTGCCAAACCACCACAAAGTATAACAGCCTTTTTTATCATAATCTCTCCTAAATATGATTTTTTATCGTGTGTGCAATCTTTTATTTTTATATAAACTATTCGTTGTAGATGTGTTTATAATGTTCTACTATTTTTTCCGCTCCGCTATTATCTTTGGTATTAATATTATATACTAATTTACCATCACTGCTAGTGTTTTCTTGAATTTCATTCTTGCATTCTTCGTTTATAGAATCATTTTTAAAACCACTATTGCCACACTCTGCTACTGCACCATTGTTGTCGGTATGCTCGAACTTACCCTCTGTTATGGTGTTAATTTTATGTACAGTCTTTTTCCATGTTTTTTGGTTACCACACTTACACAACCCCATAATACTGGTTATAATATCTATAGCGGTGATAAGATATATAGAAATAACATTAGGAATAAATTCTATTAATACGCGCTTTTTTTCTTTTGGTTTGCCATCATATAAAGAAGCAAGTGGTATTAAAAGTATGCTTAACACTAATAGTACTGTATTAACTATTCCAAAAGGATGCGGAATTATTATCAAATCTGGACTTACTATTGCATAGTATAAACTAATTAAAGTCATTAAAAAGCCCCAAACTATAAAGAAACGGGAAGCCAAATACATTAGCATATCAAGTTTTTTGAAGAACATTTTAATAGACTTTGGGTTAAATAATTGTATAAACAATAAAGGTATATATTTAAAAGCAATATACCAGTGACCTTGTGCCCACCTTGTTCTTTGCACAATTGATGCTTTTAATCTAGTAGGTTTTTCGTCATAAATACGCACATTAGGGTTATAAACTATTTTTTTGTTTTTTATAGTAGCAATGGTTTCTATTTCTAGGTCTTCTGTAAGTGATTTACAGTTAAAACCGCCTATACTTTTTAAGAAGGTAGTATCAATAGCAAACCCTGTTCCACCTATACCTGGTACAAGATGAAGTTTTTGTTTTGAAATTTGCCAAAAACCATTCATAATTCTATAGTTTTCAAAATAACCGCGTGCAACTAGCGAATTTTTGTTTTTACTATCAAGATATGTTTGTATCATAACTGGGCGTTTATTTTCTTTATAACTTAAATATTGACTGTTAACATGTTTTAATATGTCAGCATCAACAAAGTTATCTGCATCTAATATCATAAACATATCATATTTACTATAAAACTTATCTTCTTTTTCTAACTGTTCAATTCCCCAACGCAAAGCATGTGGTTTACCACGCTTTTTAGGGTCATTAACATTACGCTCTAACACATAAAAGTTTGTTGCGCCCGTTTCTTTAATGGCTTTGCGTAACACTTCTGCGGTGTTATCGGAACAATTATCCGCAATAAAGTATATATCATATAAATCTTTATTATAATTTATATTAATATAATCTTTTACAGTTGCCTCTACTACAGCGCCTTCGTTATGGCACGGTACAAATATGCAAAACTTTTCTTTGTCATCTTGCATTTTGTAACGAACTCTATGAAAAAATATACCTACAATATATAATATTGCATAATATAAAACATTTATTTCTACTAGCCAAAATAATATTTGGAATATTATCATCAAAACATCCATAATCTACCCCTAATTTACCTCTTCCTTTGAGAAATATTCCTCTAAAACATCTGCTATACGCTTGCAAGCATTTCCATCACCGTATGGATTAGAAGTTTTACTTATTTTTGCATATTCCTCTTTGTTGATTAATAAATTTTTAAATTCACGATACACATTCTCTTCATCCGTACCAACAAGTTTAAGTGTGCCCGCCTCTACACCTTCTGGGCGTTCGGTAGTATCTCGCATAACTAACACAGGCACACCAAGGCTTGGTGCTTCTTCTTGAATACCGCCACTATCTGTTAAAATTAAGTACGAACGCGCCATAAAATTGTGAAAATCTAACACATCAAGTGGTTCAATTAATTTTATTCGGTCTTCGCCGTCAAAAACCTCGTGAGCAATTTGCCTTACCGCTGGGTTTAAGTGTATAGGATATATAACTTTAACATCTTTAAACTCTTCTACTACACGCCTAATTGCTTTAAACATATTGCGCATAGGTTGACCTAAATTTTCGCGTCTGTGCGATGTAAGCAACACCAACCTACTACCATTTGCCCAATTTAAATATTCGTTTTTATAGTCTTTTTTTATTGTTGTTTTTAGCGAATCTATAACTGTGTTTCCTGTTACAAAAATGCTTTCAGGATTTTTGTTTTCTTTTAATAAATTTTGTTTTGCCCATTCGGTTGGTGCAAAATTTAATTGAGCAATAATACCTACACCTTGCCTATTAAATTCTTCGGGGAAAGGTGAATATATATTGTTTGTTCTTAGTCCTGCTTCTACATGTCCAACCTTTATATTTAAATAAAAACAAGCAAGTGCTGTTACGAATGTTGTAGATGTATCGCCGTGCACCAACACAATATCTGGTTTTTCAAACTCTAACACTTGTTTTATTCTTTCTAAAATGTTGATTGTAACATCAAAAAGTGTTTGTTTGTCTTTCATTATAGTTAAGTTATATTCTGGCACCACATCAAACGCCTCTAATATTTGCTGTAACATTTGCTTGTGTTGCCCTGTTACGCAAACAACAGTATTAAAATCTTTTCTGTTTTTTAATTCTTTTACTAAAGGGCACATTTTTATTGCTTCGGGTCTAGTGCCAAAAACCAACATTATTTTTTTCATAAAAACCTCTTTTGTTTATCTATTCTACGGTAACACTCTTTGCTAAATTGCGCGGTTTGTCTGGATTAATGCCTTTTAATATACTTGCTTTATATGCAATATATTGTATAGGTACAATAGATAACATTGGCATAAGCAAAGGATTTATCTTTTTTAACTTTATTAAATATTTACATTCGTGGTCATCGGTAGATATAACTATTTCTACGGCACCCCTAGCAACAGCTTCGCTTGAAGAATTAAATACCTTGCTGTTTAATTCTTCATCGGTGGCAACAACAACCAAAGGTGTACCTTCTTCTACAATAGCCAAATAGCCGTGCTTTAATTCTCCTGATGGGCAAGCATTAGCGTTTACATAAGTAATTTCTTTAATTTTTAAAGCGCCTTCTCTTGCTGTAACAAAATCAAAATTTTTACCTATAAATACCGCGTCTCTCTTTGATGAAATGTATTCGGCAATTTTATCTGCAGTTTCTATATTAAAATCAAAAAGTTTTGTAGAAAGTTCAACTATATTATTATAAGCCTTTTCTAAATCTTCATTTGTTTTTAATGCATTTGCAAATAAATAGAGTGCTGATAGCTGGCATGTATAAGCCTTTGTTGAAGCAACCGACACTTCGGGCCCCGCACATATAGGCAAGCAATAATCTGCCTGCTGTGATAATGTAGAATATGCCACATTTGTAAGCGCTATGCAGGTAGCGCCCTTTTCTTTTTGAATATTAAGCGCCTTTATTGTATCTGCTGTTTCACCACTTTGACTAACAAAAATATATAAGGTGCGTTTTGGCTCGAATACATTTGTATTATAAACAAACTCGCTAGCAATTTCGGCAGATGCAGGAATAGATAAAATATTTTCTATATATTTTACACCAATCATACAAGCGTGATAGGCTGTGCCACAGCCAACAAGTTTTATTTGATTAAAGCGTGATAAAAAATCTGAATTAAATTTTGACAAAATTTTTTGTTCTTTATAAAAATCTACTTGCCTACGCAACGCATCGGGTTGTTCGTAGATTTCTTTTAACATAAAATGTGCATAATCTAGTTTGGTTTGTTCTACAAAATCATCTTTTAGTTTTGATGATTCTTTAATAATTGGGCGCAATTCCGAATCTACTATAAATATTTTTTGGTCGTGAATATGCGCAAACTCGTTATCATTAAATGTTTTATATACATTGGTATATTTTGAAAAACACACAGGGTCGGATGCCAAAAATATGTTATTATCTTTATCCGAGGCTATATACAACGGGCTATTCTTTTTTGCAATGTACAACTCGTTGGGTTTTTGTGTGTTTTGACAAATTATAGCATAAGAGCCTTTAATATCTTGAAATAACTTTACAAAATCTTCAAAAGTGTCAATATTTTTATTTGCAATATACTCTATTAAAATTTGGGTATCTGTACCCCCCCCCCTTGAATTTGGAGAAATATTAGCGCACGCGCTAATTCTAGAGCAAAGTTCTTTATAGTTTTCTATTATTCCATTATGAACTATAATCCATTTTTTATCTAAAGATTGGTGTGGGTGTGCATTTTGTAATGTAGAAGCACCATGCGTAGCCCACCTAGTATGTGCTATTGCGTTAGTTACACTCCATTGTTGTGGTATCTTTTTTCTTAAATTTGAAATAGAACCGACTTCTTTTATAATTTTACATCCATCATCATTTATACCAGAAATGCCTGCCGAATCATACCCTCTATACTCTAACAAAGAAAGTATATCTACTATTTCTTCAGCCCTTCTGGGCTGACCTATATAACCAACAATTCCACACATAATAACCTCTAAAATTTCTATTTTCACATACATATAAAAATATATGTTTTATCATTTTTTGATTTGTTTTTTGCAAAACAAATATTTAAAAATACAAATGTACAAACATCATAACACACAAAACAAAAAAAATCAACAAAAAAAGACATAAAAGACAATTTGTAAATCAGTAAAAAGCCCAACAAAAAGCGTAAAAACGCCTTTTGGGTTAAGCAAAAAACTTAAAAGCAAAATATAATTGTTAAACAAGAATACATTTTTACATAAAATTCATCAACCAAATACTATTGCTTGACAATGGTATGTTGTTTTGTTTATAATTAGATAATATTCGACAGAAAAATACAATTTAGGAGATACAAATGGAAAAAGAAACAATCAACATATTTTTTGCCAGTGGAGATAGATATATAAAATATACTGATGTAGCAATACATTCTATAAAAGCAAACGCATCAAAAAACTATAAATACAACATTATTATTTTAACACAAGATACAGATACATCGCTTGCTGCACACAACGACGAAAACTTTAATATACAATTTGCAAACATCAACAGCGAAATTGAATCTATAAAGCCATATATACCTAGCAACTATGGTTTCCACCTAGATTCGTTTAACAGATTTTTTATAGAAAAGATGTTTCCTAATATTGATAAGGCAATTTACCTAGACGGAGATATTGTTGTGCAAGGCGACATTTCGAAGTTGTATAACATCGACCTAAAAGATAACCTTTTGGCTGCCGTAAACGAACAAAACTGTTTTTTAAACCCGCTTATGACACAATACACCGAAGTTGTAGCAGGTATAGACCCACACAAGTTTTTTAACACTGGTGTAATGCTTTTAAACCTAAAAGAAATACGCAAGTTTAACCTTAAACAAAAGTTTTTAGATATGCTAGATAAATACCACTTCGAATCTCCTATGATGGACCAAGACTATTTAAACAACCTTTGCCGAAAAAGAGTTTTGTTATTGCCAAATAGTTGGAACTACGAAAGTGTACCCAACTACCCACTAGAAGGCGAATTATACATACGCCACTTTGCTTTTGGCGCAAAGCCTTGGTTAACTAAAAACAGTGAATACGCAGACTTATGGTGGGAATACGCCAAAAAAAGTCAATTTTACGATGTAATTTTAGCAGAATTTAACAGAATAACCCCACAAGATTTACAAAGAGGTATGATGCACGCTGCCGAAATGATGCAGTTAGCACAAAGATTAATAAATAGTGACCACACCTTTAAAAAAGTTATTATAGATAAAGAAGACAAATAAAAAACACCTAAAAATAGGTGCTTTTTTGTTATAATGACATTTTAAGTTTTTTACAAACAGTATGACTATTGTTTTTTTTCGCAAGTTTTAAAAATTATTAACTTTATATTTTGCTTTTTTATAATATATCTTTTGTTTTTAATTTTATTTGTTTTTTATACTCTTCTACACCTGGTTGGTCGTAAGGGTTTATGCCCAACAAAAATCCACCTGCTGCGGCAGCAATAAAGAAGAAATAAACAAGTTCACCAAAATTGTATGCTGAAATTTTATCTATACTTATAACTATACTTGGCGTGTTGCCAATAGCGTGCGCAACTGCAACTTGGTCTAACACAATATTATTAAGTTCGGAATAAGTTAAATCTACATTTGCAAGTTTAAAATTGCCTAAATCTTTAACACGCAAAACAGTTTCGAAAATTATATCTTCGCCGTCTTGCAAATACTGACCAATAGAATGTAGGTTTGAAGTGTTTATATTGCAGATAGGAAAAATACCTTTCTTTTCTTTACCTTGTGTTTCGCCAAAAAGTTGTTGCCACCACGATGCAAGGTCGCTAAGTTTTGGCTCGTATATAGTAAAAGCCTCTACTTTATAACCTTTATTATATAATATATCTCGGGCAACTGCATATTCTAGTGCTAAGTCATAGTTTTTAGAAGCATCGCGCGCGCCTTTTAGCATTTCGTCTATATCTAACCCACACACACATAAAGGAAGCATTCCAACAGCCGTAAGAATAGAATATCTACCGCCTATGTTGTTTGGCATACTAAGTAAATGATAATTATTTTGTTTTGCAATTTCTGATAACGGGCTGCCCGTTGTGTTTGTGGTTATTATTATACGCTCGTTAAACTTGTTTGGGTAGCGTTGTTTTGCATATTTTAACAAAGTTTCGAATGCTAGGCGGGGTTCTAGGGTTGTGCCTGATTTAGAAATGTAGTTTATATAAAAATTTTTGTTATCTAAATATTTAATTAAGTTTTCTAGATATTCGCCAGATAAATTGTAGCCTGCAAAAATAACATTATGGTCGTTAAAATCTACAAAATAATTTGTAGTTGCTTTTTGGAATGCCTCGGCACCCAAATACGAACCACCTACACCAATAACCACCAAAACCGAGTGCGAAGAATAGATTTTATTTTTTAAATCTTTTATCTGTTTTAATTGTTGTTTAGATATTGTTGCGTCTATATCTAACCAACCTTGCATATCTATATTTTTATTATTAAATTTTTCTTTTACATCTTGCAGTTTTTGCTTATAACTATCTATCTCTTTTTGCGTTATATGCCCTGCGCAATGTGTTTTATAATCTAATGTAATCATAAAAACCTCGAAATAATTTTTGTCCTATTTTTTAGGTGTTTGATTTTTTTCTATTGCTTTTACTATTGCTTGCAATACTTTTTGTTTGTTTTGCCACCAATCGCGCGCCCAAAGCCTAAATATATTCCAACCACGCGATTGTAAAAATTCGTATCTATAAACATCACGCTCGAGAAGTGAGTTACTGCTATAATATGCAACATCGTCAAACTCGATACCCAAAACATATTTATCTATTTTGCTGTCATATACACCAAGCGAAAGTTTGTATTTGGCGTGGCCTAAGTTTGTTTCGACAGTATAACCTAGTTTTTCTAGTTCGGCTTTAACTTCGGCACTTAACCCCACAAGTGTATTATCTTGTGTGGTGGTTGGTTCAACCGCTTGAAGCCCAGATAATATATACCCAATTTCTTTTGTGTTATTGTTAGAAACAGCCCTAACATATTGCAAATATTTTTTAAGAAATTTAGGACCTGCGTTTTTGGTGTTTTCGACATTTAACTCTTCGGGCTCGATACTAGTTATAACATAAATTTTGCGTCTTGCCCTAGTTATTGCAACATTCAAACGATTTTCGCCACCTTCTAGTGATAGCGGACCAAACTGTGCAACAACGCGCCCATATTCGTTTTGAGCATAACCTATACAGAATATAATTATATCTCGCTCGTCGCCCTGTACATTTTCTAGGTTTTTAATAAATAGACTTATATCTTCACCGTTAACTTTACGGTTGCATTCTGCCAAAAAGTCATCTCTAAACTTGCTATCTTTTTTGCATTCTTCGTCTAGCATATCTTCTATATAGTTTTCTTGTTCGGTGTTAAAAGTAATAATACCAACAGTTTCTTTATTTTTGCGTGTTGCAAAAATCTTCTTTAATGTTTTAACTACTTGTAATGCTTCGGCTCTGTTGTGCCTATCCACCCACTTGCCATCTACTTTTATGCGCTCGATTGGTTTTTTGTTGTCGTTTTTAGAAATATTAGGTGCTATTTGTAGTTTACCATCATAAAATGCGTAGTTTGAAAAGTTTATTAACTCTTCACTGACACTGCGGTAGTGATAAGTTAGGTTTACATTTTGATAGCGTGAAGTTGCAAGGTCTAGCAAACTTTCTACTTCGAGTGCTGCTTGTGTTGTTATGCTTAAACTGTCGTCATCGTTACCCATATAGCGACGAACAAAAGTTGCGGTTGGTCTTAATTGTTTGTTATCTCCGGCAACAACTATATATTTACCCCTAAATATAACCGGCACAGTGTTTTCGATAAACACCTGTGATGCTTCGTCAAATAAAATTATATCAAACAATCCACTTTTTAGTGGCATAATAGTGGAAACATTTTCGGGGCTTAACAGCCAGCACGGAAATAGTGTAAGCAAATATTCGGTATAGTGTTCCATTAATTTGCGTATAGGCCACAAACCTTGTTGTTTTGATATTTGATATAAAAAGTCTTTGCTGTCTTGCCCTTCGTTATATAAGGTGGTATATTTTTTTGCAAAACTTTCGATGCAGGCATCTTTAACCACTTTCATTTGTTCGTTGTTTAACGAAATTATGCGGTTGCGAATATTGTTAAAGTCCATAATTTTACCTAACTCTTCGCGGTGCTCGTCTTCGGCGTGCACTACTTCGTGATAGATGCGAATAGTTATAAATTTATCTAGCACTGCCTTATAACTAGAAAGCGAGTTTGAATTTGTATAGGCAAAATTTAACAAACTGTTTTCTACATCGGTTGCATCTTTTATAGCAAGATTTATATCTCTAATTTCTACATAACTATCTAGGGCTTTTTGTAGTAGTTTTAAAAATATTGTGTTACCATTTAAAATATTATCTACGGTAGTGGCATAACCGCGTTCGTCTAACACTACTTTTAAAATTTCGTATTCTTTTAAATATTCGTTTACACTATCTAGTGTTTTTAAAAAGTTGTTGTAAATTTCGCGTTCTTTATTATTGGCTTGACGCTTTACAAAAGGATATGTAAAAAATAATAATTTACTTGCGTTTAGTTTTTTGTATAGTGCTGGGTTATTTAATTTAGATACATATTTAATAAGTGGTTTTAAATCGGATTTACCATTTAAGTTGTTTTCTAAATAAAAAGCAAGCATTTGCCTTGTGTTTTGATATTCACCTATATCAAACGGAACAAGGCGTTTAGACAACACATTATTTAAAAGCATTCGGGCTTGATTTATTTGGTGTGTATCTAGGTTTGTATTTATGTGGTTTACAAGTGGGTTTGTGCGTTGAATTTCTAGGTGTTTATAATATAACTCGGCTTTGTTTTTTTCTTTTATAGTACGCAAAGCATCGCTAAGTGTTGCGTAGTCGTACGACATTAATTTTTTGTCTTGTTGCATAGCGTTAAGAAGTAAATAATCGTTGCTATTTTTACCAATTATGTGTGAGTTTGCATACATTTGTTGAAGTGTTAAGCCAAACTTTGTTTTAGTAAACAACACTTGGCTAATTGTGTTTAAGTCGGCTACTTCTTTATCTATTTTTTGTTGAATATCTTGATAGTTATCGGTTATCTCTTTAAATGGTCGGCTCATTATAGTAGAGTGTGATGCCTTTGTGCGCTCGTAAAAAGCAACTTTATCTTTTTCGGCATCAGGTATTATAACTGCCTTTTGGTTTAGTGTTCCTAATCTATTATAAACAACATCTAACGCTGCACGCTTTTGCGAAACTACTAAAACACGCTTACCTTTTGTAAGTGCATCGGATATTATATTTACAATAGTTTGAGATTTACCTGTTCCTGGGGGGCCAAACACAACCATATTGCCCTTTGTGTTAAGTTCGTGTATGGCGTTGCGTTGGGCATAGTCTAACCTATTTATATTATATAAATTAGTATTTGGGTGTTTAACTGGTTTTATATTTTTGCCTTCTAGCAACTCGTCAATGGCAGTACTAGAAAGTTTTTTCTTTTCTAGATATGTATAGTCGTTGTATATATTGTTTGCAAGTGGAAATCTACCCAAAACACAATATGGTGCTATGCTTAGTTTTTCGCCCGCAACCGGTTCGTCACCCGTGTTATATGGTGCTATACCCTGTGTTATGGTTGGATTAATTTTTATATCAAAACGCAAAAGATAATTTAATACATCTTTTACTTCGTTTAAATTATAGTCGGGCAAATTATCATATTCTAGGCTAATATCATCTAATATTATATTATGCTCTTTGGCATAAGCCAAAATTAGCACTTTGTTAAACTGAATTGGCTCGTCGTGCTTTAATATTATATTTACAGTTGTTTCGTTTTTAATTTCAATAGTTACAGGAAACAAAATAAGTGGGGCTTTTATAACAAGGTCGCGGTTTATACTACCCTGAACAAACGGATAGCCCACATACATTTCGTATCTACCTGTTTCTTTGCTAAATTCTTCAATCTCGCGCTTTAATAAAGTTAGGGCATTAACCTGACTTTTTAACAACTGTTCTTTTTCGTCTTTTAAAGACTTTGCTAGTTTTTGTTTGTCGGCATCGTCTAGTGTTATTTGTGCATCGGCATTATTTACGCCTTTAAGTTTTTTAAACTCATATTTTTTTTGCACTTTATCTTCTAGTTTAAAATTTTTTGCTAGTGTTTCGGTGCAAGAATTATCTAATAGTGTAAAACTATATCTTTTGCCTTTCCATAAAAAATCTAAAAACTCTTTAAACTTTTGCTGCTCGTTATAAAATATAGGGCCTAAATCGAAGGCATATTTTTTACTAACATTTTTAGAATAAAGACTGCGGTTGCGTCCACTAATTTCGATTAACCTTTCTTTATAATACTTGTAAATACTTTTCATAATTTTCCCTTTTGTAAAATATAACTATATTATACACATAAAATATTTTTTTGTAAAACAAAAGGCATATTAAAAAATTTTGTGCCACCATAAAAAATTATTATAAAATATAACAAAAATATATTTTAATCTTTTGACAAGGTGTAATAATTATGCTACAATAAAAATATATTAATAAGAGGAGAAATAAATTATGGCAAAACAAAACGACTATTTTGGTTTAAGTTGGATTATTAGTTTAATCTTGGCTATTATTCCTGTTACTTCTTGGGTTTGTGGTTTTATCACAAGATTTATGGAAGGTAAATGGGTATCTGGTCTTATCCGTCTAATCTTTGGTTTTACAATCGTTTGGATTTTGGACATCATTTGGATGGTTTGGAAAAAGAGCATTTGTCGTATTCTTCCATGCTAATAAAAAACAAAACAGGGTTTTGCCCTGTTTGTTTTTTTTATTTTAAAAATTTTTTAGTTGTGCGTTATCGTTATCAAATTGTTTGTTTTGTTGTGTTTGCCTTAATAATTGATTTTTAATTGCGTGTTCTACTTTTAATGTAGTTTGTTGTTGTGCATCAGCAAAATCAACAACTGCCTTAATTGGCACAAAACATTCTAATTGTTTAAGGCTTGTGCACTCTTCGGTTCTTATGTTTTGTGGCACTGGCAATTTTCTTATAGAAGCATAAGAAATTGTGTTCCACGCCTTTTGGGTTATTATATTGTTATACTTTAAAATTTCGGCATGGCCTTTTTTTATTTCATCTTCGGTAAACCCATAACTTTTTGCAATCAAAGCAAAATATTTATCATTTGTTTTTTCGTATGTTAAGTTTGTGCGTAAATCTTTTATTTTTGTTGAATTATTATTTTCAATAATTGGCACTACTAAATACTTATCAAAAAGATATTCGTTTTCAACTTTTTTTGCAGTATAGCAAACCATAAACTTAACATCGGGCAACCAAACTACTTGTTTGCGTTGTGCCATTTTTTGTTTTATTGTTTTAAAAGCGTTCATATAATTTCCCCCTTATTATAATTAGCCGTAGTATATCACATAAAAAGCACTTTTTCAATACCTTTTTTAAATTTAAATTAAATAAAAAAAACAAACTTAAATTAGTTTGTTTTATATATCTTCTTCTATAAGCGAACCCGCCTTTGTAAACTGACTGTTATACAAGCCTGCATATACACCGTTTTGTTGCATTAATGTTTTGTGATTGCCTTGCTCGACAATGCTGCCATTTTGCATAACTAAAATTACATCGGCATTTTTAATTGTAGATAAGCGGTGTGCAATTATAAAACTTGTGCGACCTTTTGTTAGGTTATCCATGGCCTGCTGAATTTGTGTTTCGGTGCGAGTATCTACACTGCTGGTTGCTTCGTCTAAAATTAGCATTGGGCTGTTTTGTATCATAGCACGGGCAATAGTTAATAGTTGTTTTTGCCCCGCACTAATGCTAACACTATCGGTTATATTAGTGTCGTACCCCTGCGGAAGTGTACGAATAAAGTGGTCGATATTAGCAAGTTGACAACACCTTATTACTTGCTCGTCGGTTACATTATCTTTGTTATATATTAAGTTTTCTTTTATTGTTCCTTCAAACAGCCAAGTATCTTGCAACACCATACCAAACAAACTGTGCACTTGCTCGCGCGTTAGACTGCTTGTTGGTACGCCATCTATTTTTATTTGCCCACTATCTAATTCGTAAAAGCGCATAAGCAAATTTACAAGTGTTGTTTTGCCCGCACCTGTTGGTCCTACTATTGCAACTTTTTGCCCTGCTTTTACAGATAAATTAAAATCTTTTATTATAGGTTTTTGTGGTTCGTACCCAAAATTGACATTTACAAACTCGACATTGCCCTTAACTTCTTGCGCGTTTAGTGTTGCGGTTTTTTGGCTTTCGTCTTCCATTTCGGGTGCGTTTAAAACTTCGAATACACGCTGTGTTGCTGCCGAAGCCGATTGCATACTGCTAAGCCCCTGTGCAAACTGCCCTAGTGGTTGCGAAAACAACCTTACATAAACCATAAACGATACAATTACACCAATATCTATAATGTTGTTGGTGCACAAAACTGCACCCAATACACAAACAACAACAAAACCTAAGTTTCCGGCAAACATCATTAATGGTTGCATAAGCCCCGATAAAAA
>CADAJB010000005.1 GCA_902788085.1 uncultured Eubacteriales bacterium | reverse complement strand
TATTTTTCGTCTATATTAAATTCGTTGGTTATATGCTCGCCTAATTCCATTTCGTCTTGGTCGTCCGAATAAATAGGTTCGCTTAAACTTAATGGCTCGCTTATTGCATCTAACGCACACGCAACATCTGCATATGGGCAGTTTATATCGGTGGCAATTTCATCTACACTTGGCTCGCGCTGTAAACTAAAAGACAATTTTTCACGCGATTGCAATGCTTTATATGCAATATCTCTTAAACTTCGACTAACCCGCACTGCATTATTATCTCTTAAAAAACGGCGTATCTCACCCATTATCATGGGCACGGCGTAAGTGCTAAACTTTACACCCAAAGATATATCAAAATTGTCTATCGCCTTTATAAGCCCAACACACCCCACTTGGAATAAATCATCGGCATCAAACTTTTTGTGTAAAAAACGCTGTGCAACAGATAACACTAACCGCATATTAGCATAAATAAATTGTTGTTTTGCTTTGTCATCACCTTGCTTTACCTTTTGCATCAACAAATCCATTTGCTGCGAATTTAGTTTTGGCAATGTTGATGTATTAATTCCACATATAACTACTTTTTTCATACTCGCCCCCTAACAAAAGTAGTGTTAGCAAGTGAAAAATAATTATTCAAAATAAAAAGATAGTTTTTTGTCAAATAAAAGTGCATAGTATTTTGTTTTTTATTAAAAATGCAACAATTTTTATTTTAAATTATCACAAAAGCAAAGAGTGCTTAATATACTGACAGTGTAGGTTAAATCTTACAAACAAGGAGAAAACAATGTTGCCCACACTTATGATGCAAAATGTAGGGTTGAATTATCATAGCAAAACTAGCGAAACCAACGCCATAGACGACATTACCTTTTGTGTAAACAAAGGCGAATTTGTTGGGCTGGTGGGACCTAGTGGCTGTGGCAAAACTACTTTACTATCTATAATTTCTGGCATACTTGCGCCCAGCCGTGGTCAAGTTTTAATAGAGGGCAAAAGTACAAAAGACAAAAATGCGGTTATTGGTTATATGTTTCAGCGCGATTTACTTTTTCCTTGGCGAACTATATGGCAAAATGTAAACTTAGGCGCTGAATTAAAACATAACAAAAACGCAACACAAAAAGCAACAAAACTTCTTAAAAAGTATGGAATTTACGACTTTAAAGATAAATATCCGCACGAACTTTCGGGTGGAATGCGACAGCGAGTTGCTTTAATTCGTACTTTGGTACTAAACCCGCAAATATTACTTTTAGACGAACCCTTTGGGGCATTAGACTATCAAACAAGGCAAAATGTTATTGATGATATATCGGGTATTATTAAAAACGAAAACACAACAAGTTTATTAGTAACACACGATATAACCGAAGCAATTTGTATGTGCGATAAAGTTATAGTGCTATCAAACCGCCCAAGCCGAGTTAAAAAAGTGATAGATATACAATTAGATAAAACTAAACCACCTTCACAGCGTAAAACTTTAACAAAGTTTTTCGAATATCAAACGCAAATTTGGAAGGAGTTAGCATAATAATTTGAATAAAAATTTACAATACTCTAAAGAGCACGAAAAATTTTTACACAAACAAAAGAAAGATAAAATAACAATTTTAACTTTTCAAATAGGTCTGCTAGTTGGGTTTTTAGGCTTGTGGGAACTACTTGGGCAGTTGAATGTTATTAACACTTTTATTACAAGCAGTCCTAGCCGAATTTTTAACACATTTATAACACTACTAAACAGTGGCGACTTGTGGTATCATTTGGGCATAACATTGTACGAAACACTAATAGGCTTTTTAATAGCCACAGTTTTGGGTACAATTATAGCAATACTTCTTTGGTGGAGCGAAAAACTACGAAAAATACTTACCCCGTACATTGTAGTTTTAAACAGTTTGCCAAAAATAGCATTGGGCCCACTAATAATTATTTGGGTTGGCGCAGGACTGCAAAGTATTATAACCATTTGTGTATTAGTTTCGATTATAATTACTGTTATCTCTATGTTAAACGCGTTTTTAGAATGCGATAAAGATAAAGTCCTATTATTAAAAAGTATGGGTGCAAATAAGTGGCAAATATTAACAAAATTAATTTTGCCTAGTGCCTTAGGGCAATTTGTATCTGTATTAAAAATTAATGTAGGAATGAGTTGGGTTGGCACTATTATTGGCGAATATCTAGTAAGTAGTGCTGGGCTTGGGTATTTAATAGTTTATGGCAGTCAAGTATTTCAGTTAGATTTAGTTATGTGCAGCATTGTTTTACTTTGCTTGCTTGCTAGTCTTATGTATTTTATAGTATCTATAATAGAGAAAAAAATAATAAAAACACGCAAAGATTAATCTACAAACAAAAAACACGGATTTTTCCGTGTTTTTCCACTTTTACACATAGTTATGCACTAAATTTTTAAAATTTCTAATAAACTTTGCAAACTTTCGTATAGTGCTTGTTCGTCGTCTTCGACATCATCTGGTTTTTCGTTTAATATTGCCTCTAATTCTTGTATTAGTTTTTCGCGTTCTGCTTTGCTGCTTTTACTCTTAGAAGACATAATTTTTGTAGTACGCTCGGACAAAGCTTTTAATTTTTCGTTTAATTGCTTTTTAGATAATTTTACAGGGCGGGTGTATTGAATGCTTAACTTAAATTTTTCGTCAAACATGTGGTCGTTGCCATCTATAACATCACTGCTAACGGTTATAAGACGCTTTCCACCTGCCTTTAAATAACTTAATAGTGGCACTAAATCGCCATCACCTGCTATAAAGCAATATGTATCTATATGTGGCATTGTGTAAAACATTTTTACTGCATCTATAATAATACGCATATCTAGTTGCGATTTTGCGCGCTTTTTATATCTCATTGTAGGGGCAGAATCAAAACCATATTTTTCAATAACTTCGTCAAACTTAATGTGTTTGCGTTCGTTAAAACCATACACTTTGCAGTATATTAAGTTACCCTTTTCTTTAATTTGTTTTAAAATGTCTTCAAAAACTGGCAAACTAACCTTTGCGTTGTCAATATCTATAAGTAAAGCAACATTATTCATTTTTTATTCTCCTATTTTTCTTTTATTAAGTGAACATCTTTGCGCTTATAATAAAACACATACTGTTGGGCATAACCCGATAAATCTTTAAACTTATCTACAAAAAAGTTTGTTATGTTTTTTCGATTTGTAGGTTTACCACAAAAATCTTGTAAATAAACTTTTTCTATCCAAGTATCTACCGGAAAAACATCTCGCTTACCCAACCCAAACAATAATATGCAGTCTGCAACTTTTGGACCAACACCTTTTAGTGTTTTTAGTTTTTCGCGTGCCGAATTTGTATCTAGCGTTTTTAACTCTTCAACATCAAAAGTGGTATTTAATTTTTTTATTGTATCTACTAAATAATCTGCCCTATACCCACAACCAAAATTTATAAAATCTTGCTTAGTAATTTTAGATAATTCATTTAGTGTAGGAAATGCATAATACCCATCACAGTTTTTGCCAAAGTGCATACATATATTATTAATTGTTTTTTGTATGCGCGGAATATTATTATTAGCCGAAATAATAAAACTAATAATAGTTTCTACCACTGGTTGATTTAACAACCTAACCCCCTGCCCAAACCTAAGCGCTGGCAACAAAGTATTTGTTTTGCTCAACCTATTTATTATTGTAGCATAATTTGTATTAAAGTCAAAATAATTTACAAAGAATTTTGCATCATTTGTAACAATTTTATAATTTTGGGGGGCTATGGTGCTAATTTTTGCTATCTTATCCCCCGAAATTATACACCATACCCCATCTTTTTTGCTAAACCTAAAAACCTGCCCGCTACATAAAGTTGCTTCGGGGTCGAAGTATTGTGCATCGGTTAAAAGTATATTATTGCCTTCAATTTTGTACTGCATAGTATTATCCTTTTGTAAAATATATAGTGCATAGCACTTAAATTTATAAAATAATTTTAACATTTTTTATAAAAAAGTGCAATTAATTTACATAACAAACTAAGTGCATAGTAGTGCATAGCATTAAACAAAAAAACATTTAGAATTGTTAATGCAAACAAAGTAAAGTCTTTACCAAGACCTACATTTTGTCCTGGGTAAAATACTGTTCCGCGTTGACGAACTAAAATTTCGCCAGCCTTTACTGTGGTGCCATCGCTACGCTTTACACCAAGGCGTTTAGAAATACTGTCGCGGCCGTTTTTACTGCTACCTTGTCCTTTTTTGTGTGCAAATAATTGAATGTTAAAGAACATCTCGCACCTCCAAATCTATAAAATCACTATATTCTTGATGTAATTCTGTTATACCACACATCATTGTAGAAAAAATAACATCTACATCGTGCAGTTGATTAACAGATAAACCATCAGGAATTATCATATCAAAAAAGCCTTTATTATCATCTCGGTTTATCTTAACATTTACGCCTGCCACCCCTAGCATACCCAAAGCAGCCGTTTGCACCACACTAGAAAGTGCAGCACAAACTATATCTTCGCCCTCTACGCCATAGCCGGTGTGCCCGTCGCAAGTTATACGAGTGTAATTATCGCCTTTTTTAAACACTTTTACTTCTGTCATATTTTCCTCGCAGATTAAAGACTATTTAATGCTGTCTATTTTAATCTTTGTGTAAGGTTGTCTATGACCTTGTGCTCTGTGATGACCGTTCATCTTTTTGTAAACAGCAATGCTAACTTTTTCGCCTTTGCCATGTTCTAACACAGTAGCATTTACCATAACCCCATCTACATTAGGATGGCCAAGTTTTGTTACACCCTTGTCATCGCTAACAAGCAATGCAGGTAAAGTAATTTTTGTGTTTGGTTGTGCGTCTAGTTTTTCTACCATAACAACATCGCCAGCACTTACTTTGTATTGTTTGCCACCACAATTAATGATTGCGTACATAATTTATCCTCCCTCTATCCAACCTCGCCAAAAATACGGTAATGCCATAAGGCATATTTAAAACCTGATTTGTGCGGATACAAAGGTTATTTTAACATAGGGCTAACCTTTTGTCAATATAAAAAAACATAAAACTACTAAGGTTTACAATAAATATTTTTTGTATTTTTTAAAAATTAAAATCATAAAATAAATTATCTTTTTTTGTTTGACTAAAAATTTTTAAGAATTATAATTAATCTATAACAAATTTAAAGAGAAAAAAATGAGCAAAAGTTTATCAATTTTTAAAAATGCATTTTTGGCATTAGTGTTAGCCGTGCCAATGATGTTTATGTTTGCAGCATGTGACGAGTTAGATACAAAAGCTAGTTGTAGTAAAAGCAACAACTACACCGAATCTTCTACCGCCGCACTAACCGCAAAAGTTGGCGAAACAACACCCGAATTCGCCGCTGGCTATCGTATGACACTAAATATGACTATGAATTTAGGCGAAGCATTAGGCGCTACTGATATAACAGCAAATGCTATTGTTACAAAAGACGCTGTTGCTATAAAAGTAACAGGAAAAGGTGATGGCGAAAACATTAATGGCAACCTTTATGTTGCTGACGGAAAGGTTTACCTTTACGAAAGCAGCACAAAAACAAAACAATATATGGAAGTATCTGCCGAACAACAAGACGCACTTGCTGTATTAAAATTAGCAATGAAAGTTGATTTTAGTCAATACGACCTACCTTCACTTCTACAAACAATCAACAAAGCAGATAACGCTGTTGTTACACAAGACGGCAACCGCTTTAAAGTAGTAATTGAAACAAAAGCAAAACCAACAGACTTTGTACAATTAGACACAAATCAAACAATATACATCAACTTCGACAAAAACGGCAACTTAGAAGCATTTGAAACCGAAGTAAACTTAGGAGATTTTATGAAAACTACTGTTGTTATGAGCAGTTACAATGGTTCAGTTTCACTTCCTAACTTTAAAGACTATGTACAAGTTGACAGTTTTGACGACGAAGATGATACAGACACAGACGACTTAGACCTTAACATCTAAAATAATTAAAATTTAATAAGAACCGCAAATAGCGGTTTTTATTTTTTATGCTATACTCTAAAATGTATGCAAAATACTTGATAAAACATAAAAAAAAGTTTAAAATTAATTGTAAACTTTAATTATTTAAAAGAGGATTTCATTATGATAACCGTTGTACCTGTTACAACCAAAGCACAGTTAAAAAAGTTTGTAGATTTTCAACCTAAATTATATAAAGGCAACAAGTTTTATGTTCCACCAATCAGGGCGGATGAAATTGCTGTTTTTACACCTAAAAAAAGTGTACACCTAGGCGAAGAGGCAAAAGCGCAGTGTTTTTTAGTTTATCAAGACAAAAAAATAGTTGGGCGCGTTGCAGGAATTATTCAACACAACTACAATAAAAAATTTAATCAAAAGCGCGCACGCATATCTAGGCTAGACTTTATAGACAACTACGAAGTTGCAAAGGCCACCCTTGATGCCGTAGAAAAATGGGCAAAAGACGAAGGTATGGATAGCATACACGGTCCACTTGGCTTTAACGACCTAGAACGCGAAGGCTTGCTTGTTGACGGGTTTGATAAAATTTCCACCTTCGAAACACAATATAGTTACCCTTATTATTATCCACTAATGGAAAAATGCGGATATAAAAAAGATGTAGATTGGATAGAATATCAATTAAAGATACCAAAAACCGAAACAGATGCCCGTGCGTATAAACTTGCAGATATGGTTGCAAAGCGTTTGAACATTCACGAAGTTCAACCTAAAAGCACAAAAGCACTTGTAGATAAATATTATCAACAAATTTTTGACCTTTTAGACGAAGCATATAACGACCTTTATGCCACCGTTCCGCTTACACAAAAAGTACGCGATGGACTACTTGGGCAATTTAAACTACTTATAGACAAAGATTTTATTTCGGTTGTAGTAGATAAAGACGACAATGTTGTGGGCGTAGGTATTGCCTTCCCTGCTATTGCAACAGGTATGCAAAAAAACAAAGGCAAACTATTTCCTTTTGGGTTTATACCAGTATTAAAAAACCTTCACAACCCCGAAGTTGTAGATTTAGCATTAATTGGTGTTAAAAAGGAATACCGCGACAAAGGTGTAACTGCTATTATATTTAGAAATATGACACGCCGCCTTATGGATAGAGGCGTAAAAATGGCAGAAACCAACTGCCAGTTAGAAGGCAATTTTCATATACAATCAATTTTAAGCAAAGACTATGAATACACACTCGCAAGACGCAGAAGGTGTTATGTAAAAAACTTGTAAACGCATATAGGAGGTAATATGCAACACAAAGTTATAAAGTGGGTACCACTATTAGACGAAATGGGCAATCTAATAGAACCAGGCTATGCCACTTCTATGCTATACGACTACGAGCGAACAGATATAAAAGCCAACAAACTACGAATAAAAGAATGGGATTATTATTTAATATATAACAAAGATTTTGCCCTAGCCTTAACTATTGCCGATAATAGTTATATGGGGCTGGTTAGTGCTAGTGTTATAAACCTGCGTGTTGGCAAAGAAACAACAAAAAGCAATATAAAACTATTTACTAACGGCAAAACAAATATGCCACGCACACCAAAAATTGGAAAAACAATGATAGCAACATCAAAAGTTGCTATGTGCTTTGACAATAACGGAAAAACAAGACATATAGTATTTGAATATCCAAACTTCGAAAACGGCAATACACTATCGGGAGATATACTTTTAACCAACGAGCCACCCGAAAGTATGGTTATTGCTACCCCATTTACAAAAGACAAACACTTTTATCTAAACCAAAAAACACTTGGATTTAGGGCTATGGGGTACTTTAAAATTGGCGACCAGCAAGTTAATTTCCACCCAAAAGATACTCGTGCCATTTTAGATTGGGGGCGCGGTGTTTGGACATATAAAAACACTTGGTATTGGGGTGCTGCATGCGGAACACTAGGCGACAACGAGTTTGGCTTTAACATCGGGGGCGGCTTTGGTGATACTTCGTGTGCAACTGAAAATATGGTGTTTTTTAACGGAAAGGCACACAAACTAGATATAGTAACTTTTAATATACCCAAAGACGACAAGCAAAAAGAAAACTTTACAGGCACTTGGACATTAGGCTCGAACGATGGTCGTTTTAATATGAAGTTTCGGCCAATTATAGATAGACACGCAAATATGAACATTTTGGGCTTGCTTGCATCTAACCAACATCAAGTGTTTGGAAAGTTTACGGGCTTTGTGATGCTGGATAACGGAACAAAAATACATATAAAAGATTTTGTTGGCTTTGTAGAAAAAGTTAGCAATAAATGGTAAAGGGGTGAACAATATGGAAGAAAACAAAAGATTAAAAATTGCAATGGGTATAGACTCGTACTTGCCAACAGTAGATGGTGTGGTTATGTGTATGCACAACTACTGTTTAAACGCAAGCAAAGACCACGATGTTACGGTTTTTGCACCAAAAAACACAAAAAGTTATGTGGATAACTTTCCATACAAAATAATAAGATGCAACAGTATATATATACCAATAGCAAAATACTATTATGGTGTACCAAGTATGGATGCAAAGTTTAAAAAAGAAACCTACGCGCAAGATTACGACATAATACATATGCACTCGCCTTTTAATATGGCAAACTACGCGATAAAACTTGCAAAAAAGAAAAACATTCCAATAGTAGCAACATTCCACACTAATTTTAGGCCAATATTTCAAGATGTTTTAGGCTCGAATACAATGGCAGAAGCGGTTGTAAAAAGTATAGGAAAAACTTTTAATAAAATGGACGAAATTTTTGTTTGTTCGCCATATATTGCCGAACAAGCCCGTTCGTTTGGCTATAATGGCAAAATTACATATCTTCCATTTGGTACGGAACTAGAAAAAGCAAATAATGTAGAAGAATTAAGAGAGCAAGCCAACGAAAAACTAGGTTTAAACAAAGACGAATTAGTATTTTTATATGTTGGGCGTGTTGTTCCACTAAAAAGAATAGACTTTTCAATTAGAAGTTTAAAAGCACTAAAAGATAAAGGCATTAAATTTAAGTTTTTGGTTGTTGGTAAAGGTTTATATCAAAAAGACTTGCAACTTCTTGCCGAAGAACTAGGGTTAAAAGATGAAGTAAAAATTATGGGCTTTGTCGAGCGTGAACTTTTGCCATACATTAACGCTAGGGCCGATTTATTGCTATTCCCTTCGTTATACGATAACTTTGGCTTAGTAAAAGTAGAAGCGGCAGCGTACGCTACCCCTGGTGTTTATATAAAAGATACACCTGCTGGCTATGGTGTAACTGACGGACACAACGGATATTTAAGTGATGACAATATAGAAGCGTTTTCTAATAAAATTATGGAAGCAATCTCCGACCGCGAAAAGTTAAAACAAGCAGGAATTAATGCAAGCAACGAATTATATATTCACTGGTCGGACTGCACAAAAGTATTGATAGAAAGATATAAAGAAATTATAAAAGAAAAGAAAATTCGCGACGCAAGGCAAGCAAAAAACAAACAAAATGCTACCGAAGAAAAATTAAAACGCGCAAAAACTATTGGAAAACAAATAAAAATAAACAGAAAAACAAAACCTTATATACAATAATAAAAAAGCACACTATTTATAGTGTGTTTTTATTTTTATATATACTTTTGAATTTCTTTATCTATCTTTGCTGGCGTAACAGTAGATTCAAACCTATTTACAACATTACCTTGTCTATCTACTAAAAATTTTGTAAAATTCCATTTTATGTCGCTGTTATCTTTATAATTTGGGTCTTGCTTTTTTACTACTGGTATTAAAAATTTTGCCATTAAACCATTAAAACCTTTAAAGCCCTGTTTTTCTTTTAAAAACTTAAAAAGGGGTGCCTCGTTTTGCCCATTTACATCAATTTTAGCAAACTGGTCAAACGAAGTGTTGTATTTTAATGTGCAGAAGTTGTGTATTTCGTCATCTGTGCCTTGTGCTTGGTTGCCAAACTGGTTGCACGGAAAATCTAAAATTTCTAGCCCCTTTGCGTTATATTTTTTATATAACTTTTCTAAACCTTCGTATTGAGGTGTAAACCCACAACCTGTGGCTGTGTTCACTATTAACAAAACTTTACCCTTGTATTGTTTTAAAGAAATTTCTTTATTATCTCTTGTTTTTACATTAATATCATAAATATTGTTCATAATATACTCCTTTTAATAAACAATTTATATCATAACTATATTAAAATACAAAATAAAAAAACGCATATTTTAATGCGTTCTATTTAATAGCATCTAACTGCTCTATTATGGCTTTTGCTATTTTTTTGTGTCCTGTTTGGTTTGGGTGAATACCGTCTTCGCTCATATAGTCTAAATAATTTACTTTACCTAAAAGTTTGCTTCTAACATCTAATAGTGTGCAGTTATTTTTTATTGCACATTGTGTTATTATAGAGTTATATAACTCTTGGTGCCTATAAATGTTTTCGATATCACCATTTAAAAAAGTTAAAACACTTTCTTTATCTGCCTGCCTAGATATAACTTGCAAAAAATATCTTTTGCTATCTATTGGCGGAATATTTGTTAAAAACACTCTAACCTTTTTCTTTTTTAACATTAAAATTGTATCATTCAACAATTTTTCAAAATCTTTGGGAGGTGTTTTTGGCAAGTGCAATTTTGTTGGCGCTTTACCAACTGCCACCCAGTTATAATCTGCATCATTTCCACCCAGCGAGATTACCGCTACATTAAAGTCTTTTTTGTTTAACGAATTTAAATACTCGTTTAATATACCCTTCTTTATTAATCTAGATAATGTTTGACCATAACTAGATAAATTGTTTATTTCTAGTGCATAGTGTTTTGCAATTAAACTAACAGCATTTTCGTGTACCTTTTGCAATTTGTTATCTTGCGTAAAAATGCCTTTTGGTATAGAATCTCCCAAAATTGTAACTTTACATCTTTTTGGAATTTTCATTTACTACTCCTTTATAAATAGAATACCCAAAGTGTTAGGTCCACAGTGGCTGCTAACTGTTGCATTTGCTGTGGTTTCTAAAATTTCTTTAAAACCACGCTCGGTCAACGCTTTTTTTGCAATTTCTATACGCTCGGGCGTAGCACTAGAATAAGTTACAAAAGCACGGCTTAAATCTACATTAGGGTTAGCCGCTAAAATGTCATCGCAATACTTTTTAACAGCGTTATCTAACTTACCTATATACTTTTTGCCAACACGCATTTTGCCGTTTTCTACCAAAATAGATGGCTTAATGGAAAGTAAGTTTGCACCAAACACGGCCAGCCCCGAACACCTTCCACCCTTGTATAGATATTGAAGTTTATCTAACACAAAACTTGCCTGAACCTTAGGCACAAGCGCATTTAACCTTTCGGCTATTTGAATAGCACTTAACCCTTCGGCTGCAAACTCACTTGCCTTAATAGCCAAAAGTGCTATACCTGTTGACAAACTTTGCGAATCTACTACATAAACATTTTCCATAGTTTTAGCAACCGCCTTTGCATTGTCGCAAGCACTGCTAAACCCACTAGACAAACATATATGCACAACTGCATCGCCTTGTGTTAACAACTTTTTAAAATATTCTTCATAACCAAACCTGTTTATTGCACTTGTGCGTGGCAATGTTTTATTTTTTGCAACAAATTCAAAAATATCCTTGTTGGTTATATCACCGTCAACATATTCGGTATCACCCATCATAACTGTATATGGTATAACACTAATACCATATTTTTGGCACAATTCTTTAGACATATCTATTGTGCTTTCCGCAGAAATTATTACTTTCACTTTTTGCCCCTCCTTAAATATATTTCTATTTTACTTAAAATTATAAAAAAACGCTACCTAATATAATGCATTTTTGTTCTACACTTAAATTAAAATTAGTAGAGTGCAAAATTTATTATTCTACAAATTGTAGAGTTGCCCAAAAATAGAGCGTTTTTAGTTGGTTTTTTTATAATATTATGTTATAATGCGTGTATGGAAAATTTAAATAATTTAAATCAAATTGTTGCAAACAATATAATAAAATATCGAAAAATGTCGGGGCTAACACAAGCCGAACTTGCCGACAAGTTAAACTTTTCGGATAAATCTGTTTCGAAATGGGAACGCGGTGACGCTATACCCGACCTAGAAGTATTATTAAAACTATGCAATATATTTGAAATAACGCTTAACGACATTGTTTCTGCCACCCCACAAAAAGCCATAAAGAAAAGGTTGCCAAAACAAAGGCATTTGCTTATATCTTTAATTTCGGGCGGTGTTGTGTGGCTGATTGCAACTATTGTGTTTGTATGTCTTTCGCTTATATTGCCTAGTGTTGAAAACGCTTGGCTATGCTTTGTTATAGCCGTGCCTGTTAGTGCCATTGTGTTATTTATATTTGCTTGTATTTGGGGTAAACCGCTAATACAACTTCTATTATTGTCTATATTTATCTGGACAGCGTTTGTATCGGTTTGCATACCTTTTGGGCAAAATATTTGGCTTTTATTGTGTATTGCAATACCACTTCAAATTTTAGCAATTTTAGGTTATATTTTATTAAGGCTAAAAAATAAAAACAAAAAAGATGGATAATACCATCTTTTTATTTTGCCTTCCTTCTTAATGCTAAACCCAAAACGCAAAATACCATAAAACCAAATATATCCACCATTATAATAGTTGCACCCACTGGTGTGCCTGCTAAAATTGAAACAATCATACCTAGTAGCGAAGAAACAACCGCAAATACTGCCGAACATATTGTAACTGCTTTAAAACTTTTAAACACACGCATTGCCGAAAGTGCAGGAAAGATAATTAAAGCAGATACCAAAAGCGAACCAACCAAGTTCATAGCCACAACTATAACCACCGCTATAATAGTAGCAATAAACACATTATATAACTCTACCCTTGTGCCCGAGGCTTGTGCAAAGTTTTCGTCAAATGTTACTGCAAATATTTTATTGTAAAATAGTATAAAGAACAATATAACAAATAACGACAAACCAATACTTAACCACACATCACCCGAAGATAGTGTTAAAATGGACATCGAACCAAACAATGTGCTGCACACATCGCCCGAGATGTTACTAGAAACCGAAAATACATTAAGCAACAAATAACCTAGCGCTAAGGCACTAACCGAAATTATGGCAATTAATGCATCGCCCTTTATTTTTTTATTTTGGCTTGTTTTTAACAATAAAATTGCGCACAAAATGGTTATAGGCAAAACTAACAAAGTGTTATTAGTTAGCCCCAAAACACTAGCAATAGCCAAAGCACCAAACGCAGTGTGCGAAAGTCCATCACCTATAAACGAATATCTTTTTAATACAAGTGTAACACCTAAAAGTGATGCACACAAAGATATTAAAACACCAACAATTAAAGCGTATCTTACAAAAGGGAAAGACAAATAATAACTAAAAGTTTCAAATATATTACTCATTTGTGCACCCCCCTACAAAGTGTGTGTATTTATGCCCTAGTTCACTATTTTTAAACTCTTGCTTGGTGCCAAAAAATGGGGTTTGGTTTACAAAAAGGATGTGGCTTGCATATTTCATTGCCGAACTTATATCGTGCGAAATCATTATAATTGTTATACCGTCGTTATTTAGGTTTTTTATAAGGTTGTACATCTCTTTTGTGGCAAGTGGGTCTAACCCCGAAACTGGCTCGTCAAGTAACAACACCTTTTGTGTTCCGCACAACGCCCTTGCAAGCAAAACGCGTTGTTGCTGTCCGCCAGATAGTTCGCGATAGCACTTTTTGCTTAAATTATCTATCTTTAACTCGCACATATTCTCTTGGGCTTCGAGTTTTTCTTTTTTTGTATAAAACGGACGCCAACCCATTCGATTTTGAAAACCACTTAAAACAACCTCTAAAACAGTTGCCGGAAAATCTTTTTGTACAACTGTTTGTTGCGGTAAATAGCCTATATCTTTTTTTGTTAGTTCATCGCCAAATTCAATTTTACCTTCAACTGTTGGTATAAGCCCTAAAATTGTTTTTATAAGTGTAGATTTACCCGCTCCGTTTTCGCCAACTACACATAAATAATCGCCAGCGTTTACGCTAAAAGTTAAATCTTTTACTACGGGTTTTTTGTCGTATCCTATGGATATATTTTGGCATTTAATTTGCGCCATTTTGTTCTCCTTAATTTAATGCTTGTTTTAAAACTTGCAAGTTGTTTGTCATAAGTTGCAAATATGTAATGTTATCTTTTAATGTTGTAGATTGTATAGAATTTAATACTAAAATTTGTTGGTTTTTAGCCTGTGTAGAATTTTTTACAGTATTGGCAATTTCACTATTCGAATTTTCTAAAATTATAATATTTTTTAAGGTTAATTCGTCAATCTTGTTTGCCAAAAATGTAATTGTTTGGGGTGTTGCACGAGTTTCGCTAGAACACCCAACAAATGCTGCGTAATAATTTAGGTTATAATCTTCTACTAAATATCTAAAAGGAAACCTATCTGCCACCAAAATTGTTTTTGTGCTAGCACTGTTTACTTCGTTTGTATATTGCACATCTAAATTTTCTAATTCTTGGTTATATAGTGTTGCATTTTGCAAAAATACATCTTTGTTTGTTTCGTCTAATTTACCTAATTGTGTTGCAATTTCGTTTACAAATATTTTTGCATTTTTTAACGACAACCAAACATGCTCGTCGTATTCGGGTTCTTCTTCGCCTTCATCTTCTACGGGTTCCATTCCTTCTTTAACTTCTTCTTGTTTAGCATTGTCCCCCAAAATTTCCAATAAATTTATAACTATCATATTTTTATTGGTTGCGTTTTTTAATATTTTATCTGCCCATTCATCAGATTCTCCACCAACATAAATAAATATATCTGCTGTGCTAATTTCAATAATATTTGCGGGCGTTGGATTAAAACTATGTAACTCGGTGCCATTGGTTATAAAATTAACATTATAATTGTCTTTTTGTTCGCCTAAAATTTGCATTGTCCAATCATAACTTGGATAAATAGTGCAAATTATATTTTTTTTGCCATCTTGCGTATTATTGTCGCAGGCGGAAAAAGTAAAAGCAACACCTGCACCCAATACAATAGCAACAGCAAAAGTTAATAATTTTTGTATTATCTTCATTTTTTCTCCCTTTTATTTATTGCAATTTTTGCAAACGCCATAAATTATAGTGTTTGTTTTATCTACATTAAAATTAGAATTTTTAAAAATATTATTTTCTAAAATTTCGGCGGTTTTATCATCTAAATGCATTGTTTTGCCACACTTTTCGCACGAAAGATGCAAATGCTGTTTGCACTTGCCCATATCTACATACATAAACAACGCTTCACGGCTTCCACTTTGTGCTGTTTTTCGCACTTTGCCCAATTTTTCTAGCGTGCTTAAATTTCGGTAAACCGCACTAACACTTATGCCCTCGTCTTTTAAATTTTGTGCTATTTGCTGCGCTGTAAAAGTTTTGTCGGGGTTGTTATTAAAAAACTGCAACAAAATTTCTCTTTGTTTTGTATTGTAAGACATTTTACCTCCTTTGCAATTTGCGAATTATTCGCAATTTTACTATATCAAAATCATTTTGTCAAGAGCAAAACAAAAAAACAAACCATAAAGATTTGTTTTTTATTAATTATTAATTTCTGAAATGTTGTTTTTAAAAACATAGTCAGAGACTTGCGAAAAGTTCTCATCATAGTTATATTTCGCCTTACTAAAAGTCATCCACATTTGCCCCCAAGTTAAATCAGTTTTTAAAAGGTTTTTAACTTCATCATCGTTTAGTTCTTTATTTTTTGTTTTGCCAAATCTACACAATGTTGCTCATCATATAATTTACTTTGCAAATCGCATTCTAATTTATCACAATAAAAAGCAAATTTTGCTTCGGGAGTTTGCTTTTCATCAAACTCATATATAATACTTTTTAAATCTGCACCTTTTATCAAAATTGAAACTAACTTTTCTACCGCCTTATGTCCATTTATTAACTTTGTTTGTTTATCTACATCAAATTGCGTTAAATCACAAATTATTATTTCTTCCATTTCATGTAAGGCAAGCATCGTTAAAACTTTTTGTATATCAATATCATACCTATACTCCGACCACATTGCAACAGCCAACATTTGCGTTCCAAAAATGTGTTCAGCAACACTTTCTACTCGCTCGCGTTTAACATTCCATTCTTTCCAGCCTGTGCGTATCATATCTTTTAGTTTATTACAAAAAACATAATATTTTATTACATTTTCTTCTCTTGACATACCTTCTCTTACCTTTTTAAACATAAATCATTTTGTTGTTCGTTTTGCAAACTATCTATTGCGTTTAGCACTTGCTTTGCAACAAACTTATGACCACACCCCGCTAGGTGTTCACCATCGTCATCTACTTTTGCTTTTAAGCACGAAGCAAATAAATAGTCTTTTTTATCTGCTAATTTTTCAAACAAAACATCAAGTTCCTCACATTTTTTGTCTGCACCTATATAATATTTATCTGTAACAACATTACCCATTTTAATTTGTGCAGGGCTTAAAATCATAATTTGCGCATTTGTTTGGCTTTCTATTATATTTGTAAGGTTGTCTAGGTTTTGGGTTATTTTTTCTGCTGAATTGTTATAAGCACTTTTACAATCGTTTGTTCCTAACTGCAAAATTATTAAATCGGCATCGGTGTATTGTTGTATATCTTTTAATATTGTTTGTGTTGCGTTTCGGCCTTCTAGCGTTGGGTGCTGATTGTTTATTGCCCTACCGCACAAACCATTTACAAAAACTTGGTTATCTTCTAATAACTTATTCCACCATATAAATCTTTGTGGGTATCTAAGTGGTATAGCATTAGAGTTATATCCATTAACATTTGGCATTTGTCCCCAAGTGTTGCTGTCGCCATAAATAAAAATTTTCATAAAAAACTCCTAGTAAAATAATATATGTTATTTTTGTTATACAAATAACAAATAAATAAAGCCCTTGCAGGCTTTTTATAATGGAGCAGGTGAAGGGAATCGAACCCTCGTATCAAGCTTGGGAAGCTCGTGTTCTGCCATTGAACTACACCTGCATAATAAGGTATTTTATCATACAAACCGTTAAAAATCAACAATTTTATGTAAATACCTATACTAAATTATTTTTCATAAGAAGCAATAGTTTTTATAATATTATTTAAGCAATCTGGCTTACAAATATTTTTAAAGTTTTGTTGCATTTTTTGTGCTTCTTGCGAGTTTTGAATATAAAAGTTTAACGCCTTTTCCATTTGCTTTGTGGTACTAACAATTTTTACTGCATTTAATGTTTTTAAATATTTAATATTAAAATATTCTGGCACTAAAAAGTTGTCTAGCGCTATAAATTTTACACCACAAGCCGATGTTTCTAATATAGAACTGCTGCCTGTTTTACCTATAACTATATCACTTAACTTTATTAATTCGTGCATATTAGTTGCAAAACCTAAATTTATAACATTTTTAATATTGTTCTGCTTTATATAATCATCTATTTGTTGTTTGCTTTCGGCATTTCTACCATTTACAACAATTAAAGAATAATCACCTATTTTATCGTGAAAATATTTTACTATTTTTAAATTATTAGCAAACCCAGCACCACCATTTGTAACCAAAATAAACTTTCCGTCTTTTGTATTCATATTCTTTAAAACTTCTTCTCTATTAAATGGTAAAAAGAATTTTGAATTAATAGGAATACCATAATTTAAAAGTTTTTCTTTTGGAAAACCGTGCTTTATCATAATGTCCGACACATATTGGCAAGGCGAAATTATATACTCGCACTTACGAAGATTTTGTGCATAATATGGCACACAAAAATCGGACAACTGATAAATATATTTTACAGAAGTTTTGCCTTCTTCTATTAATTCATCTAAAGCATTTCCCGCCCATACAAGCGGTGTGTATATAAAGTCGGGTTTATATTTTTCTAAAAGTTTTAATAACTCTACTTTTGAAGTTTTTACATAACTTTTACAAAAAAAGTAACCTTTACTTCTTAAAGCAATACCCATAGACAACTTTTGCCCAAAAGCAACTATGTGTGGTATTTTTTTTACTAATTTATAATAGTTTTCGCTAGATGCTTTTGCCATTTTTTCATTTTCGGCATAAATATCTGCATATTCTACTTCTATATTATTTGCTTTGCAAGCCTCTTTTACGGCATTGCAAATAGACTCTAAACCAGCCCCAACTTTTAAACCCAAACAAAGTACTTTCATTATTCCCCCATTAATGATAACTGATGATTTAGGCATTTAAGCCCAGTTATATAAAATAATATTTGTGCATTTTTATTATCTGCGTGCAAAGGTATCATACTAATAAACAACAACCCTTCAATTAATTCAATTTCGTTTAAATTAAAACCGCTGTTTTGTAAAATTCCATCAAAAATTTCGGGTGGTATTATGTCATTTGAAAAGAATGTATATTCAAAATCGTTGTTGGAAATTTCTTTAAATTTAAACATACTTAAAACTATGTTGTCATACAGCCCGTGATAGTTGTGTCTTATTTTTGCAACATCGTACCTTATATCACCATAAATTGTATCTTCACCAAAGTTTCCGCGTGGGTCTAATAATCTAAATGTTCCAGTATTAGGAAAGAACATAATGTTAGAAAAACAACTATCTCCGTGAATAATACCCGCATAATCGTTAGCAGATGATACAAGTTTCTCAATTTTTGGCATTAACTTTTCAAATAATGGCTTAAACCCTAAAAGTTTTTCACCATTGGCATAGATATATTCTTGCTCTAAGATGTCTTGTCTTTCCCATTCTTTTATGCGTTGCAAGGTTTTATCTATGTACATATATTTACAGTTTTTATTTATATCAAAACTTTTTGGGGCTTTGTTGCTCCATAAAGCCTTCATAGTTTTAATTAATCTTTCAAATATATATTTCCAGTTGGCTTGATTAATTTTATAATAGTTATAATATTCACTTAATGTGTGCCCATTTATATACTCAATTTTATAAGATACAATTTCTTCGCCGTTTTTATTTGTTATTTCCGAGCCAAAAAAGTTTGGTAAAAGGTAACCCAGCCCTTTATCGTTTATACTTTTTATCCAGTTAATTTCGGACTTTAATTTTTGGTAAGAACTTTGTTTTGTTAAAACCCCAAATTCATCTAATGTAAATTTATTAAAACTTCTGCCTTTTATATTTTTTGCAAGAGTTTGATTATAGTCTTTTAATGTACCAGTATCATACCAATCTTTTATTAATAACCCTTTAACTTTTTTGTGTTTGTTATATTCGGTTATAAAAGAACTTAACTGATATTCGTTGCGTATTTTAGGATATTTAGTTTCCATACATTGTTTAATTAATTCTACATCATTAAAATTGTATAAACCAATTAATACCTTGTTTGTTTCGGGGGTATAGTTTGGTTTGTCTATAATTTCTTGCACTTCTTCGTTAGAATCGGTACGAATTAAACACCATCTAGAATGGCTATTATCGTTTATTGTTTGATACCCCACCCAGTCATACGAATAATCTAAATCGGTTTCGCACAAAGTATCACCAAGCAACAATAAAGTTGGCTCTACTATATAATCTTTACACAAACTAAAAGCATCTAACGGGCCTTGTGCTTTATCTTGAATAACAAAGTTTAATGTTAAATCGTTTAAACCACCAAAACTTTTATATACAAACTCTTTTATTAATTGATTATTGGTAGGGCTTGTTACAAAGGTTATGTTATTTACATCATGATTAGCAATTAAATCTGCCACCATATTAAAACAAGCGGGTTTTTGTTTTATAGTAAGAAGTCCTTTGGGCAGTGTCATAGAAAGTGGTGCTAAGCGCGAAGCGTTACCAGCCATTAAAATTACTAATTGTCTTTGCATTTTTATCCTCTTTTAAACTGATTATTTAATACACTATATAATACCAAACATTTGCAAAAAAAGCAAATTTAATATATAATAATTCTTAATAAAAGGATTATATATGTTAAATACTAATGATATTAAAGCCATAGTTTTTGATTTTGACGAAACATTATATTACAGTCCCAACGCACTAACCTATTATATTAAGTTTATAAAGCAAACTATTTTAGACCTTTCTAACTATACCGAACAACAAGCCCTAAACATTATGGACGAATATGGGTTTACAAAAAAAGGTGAAAACAGGGTTTCGTTTGGCAAAAACTGCCACAAGTTTGGCATACCAACAGAAAAGTGGAATAATTATAAACTTACACACTTTTTTGAAGTAGATTATGCTAACTGCACCATTGTTAATAATTCGTTATTAAAGCAACTTTCAAAAAAAGTTAAATTGTTTATTATAACCAACGAGTATATCGAAAATGTTAAATATAAAGCAGACAAGTTAGGCATTGATTTATCTGTGTTTACTAAAATTTACTCACCTAACAAACTTACTAATTTATCTGTTTCGAAAACCGATTATTATAAGAGCATCAACACCGAATTTAACATAAATTTTAATCAAATGTTTGCTATTGGCGACAGGTATCAAGTAGATATAAAACCTTTGATTGAATTAGGTGGGTATGGCAAACAAATTGAAAACACCCAACAAATAGAAGATATAATAAAGAATAATTTTTTATAATATATCTACATATAAATAATGTGCCAGCAAAAATGCTAGCACACTTTTTATTTTTCGTCAATTATTTTAGGTTTAATATATGGGTTAATAACTCGTTTGGTGATTTTACAACAGCACTAACTTGTTCTTTTTTTATTTTGCCATAGCCCCAATTTACACCAATAGTATAAAGATTGTTTTTTGTTCCGCCCAAAACATCATTTATGGTATCACCAACCACCACAACATTATTTTTATCTATATTATTATTAGATATAACATCAGCAATTAAATCTACCTTAGATTTATATGCTCTTTCTACATCATCACAATAAATATAATCAAAACAATCTAACACGCCCAAAAATTTTAATTCGGGTTCTACCACACTATAAAGTTGTAAACTTGTTAAACACAAAACATAGCCCTGTGTTTTTAGATTTTGCAACATTTCTTTTATACCATCAAACAAATATATATTATCTATATTTTGCGGGTTAAAAGAATTGTTATAATACTCTAACACTTCTTGGGCTTTGTCTTTGCCCATATACTTTAAAAATGTATTATATAAAGGCGGACCTATAAGTGTTAAAAAATCAATGTTTTTTATATCTACATTATATTTTTTAAAAACATTTTTTAACCTTTCTATTTGAAACTTTTGACAATCCACAATAGTTCCATCAAAGTCAAAAAAGATATATTTTTTCATAAAACCCTCATAAAAAACACCAAATTATTTAAAAATTTGGCATTTTTTTACTATTATTTATAAAATTGATTGGTGGTATGCACTACGCTATTACATCTTTGTCTGTCATTCTTTCAAACAATACAGGCATACGCTGTACACTATTGCCTGCTATAATGCTAACAGGTTTCCACTCTACTTGTTTTATATTAAAAGCATCTCTAATTTTTTGTGCAGCAAAAGGAACAAATGGGTCCATTAAATTACCTAGGTTTGCAATTATGTAGCAGCAAGTGTAAATTACATCATTAAATTTAGTTTTATCTTCTTGCTTAAATAATATCCAAGGCTGTTGCTCGTCAAAATATTTGTTGCCTGCTTCAACCATTGCCATAACATTAGATAACGCATCTCTAAAATTAGTGTTTTGTATATCGTTTGCAACTGTTTTGTAAGTTTTTTCTACCAACTCTTTAATTTGGGGGTTTAGTGTTGCGTTTGGTATTATGTTATCCCACCCCTTATAGTTTACTGTACGATTTACAAAGTTACCAAATTTATTTACTAAATCGCTGTTGATAAGTTTGTGAAATTCGTCAAAAGTAAAATTACTATCTTTGCGTTCTGGGCCACTAGCAATACAAAAATACCTTAAAGTATCTGCCGGAAATACTTTTAACATATCTAGCATTGGCCAAGCGTTACCCTTAGATTTACTCATCTTTTCGCCATTAATATTCATAAATTCTACAGCAACGCAAGTATCTGGCATTAAAAAACGACTGTCGGTTGCCATTAAAAGTGCAGGGAAAATGATTGTGTGGAATACAATATTGTCTTTACCGTGGCACATATATATTTTGTGTTGATTGTTGTTGTTATTAAACCAAAAATCTTCAAAATTTAAGTTGTGTTCGTCGCAATATTTTTGTACAGCCGAAACATAACCCCAAACAGCATCTACCCAAACATAAATGCGCTTGTCGTCATAGCCACTAAATGGTATTTTTACACCCCAACTTAAATCTCGGGTTACGGCACGGTCGTGCAAACCTTCACGCAAAAACTTTTCGGTTTCGTTTACTGAGTTTTTACGCCAGTTATTTTTGCACGCTTCGAAGTGTTGTTTTAATTGTTGTTCTAATGTACTTAGTTTAAAATAAAGGTTTGTATTTTGTCGTATTTCGGTTTGTCCACCACAAATACGGCATTTGCCCTTTAATAAGTCTTCGGTTTTAAACACATAGTCGCAACTACCGCATTGGTCACCTTTGCTAACTGCACCACATTTAGGGCAAACCACTTCTACTTCGCGGTCGTAGATAAACTTGTTGCAAGTAGGGCAAAAACTAGCCTCTTCGGTTTTTGGGTAAAGATAGCCATTTTGTTGAAGTTTTAAAAACATTTCTTGCACTTTTTGGTGGTGATATGGGCTAGCAGTTAAGGTGTATTCGTCGTAACTCATACCTAATTTTTCAAAAACCTGTTCAAACTGCTGGTGATATCTTTCTACTATTTTTTCGGGTGTTGTTTTTTCTTTTATAGCGCGTTCGGTTATTGGTGTGCCATGGCAGTCGGTTCCACTTATCATCAATACATTATCACCATTTGCACGGTGAAAGCGCGCTAAAACATCACCTGGGATGTAAGCGCATACATGCCCTAAATGAATATCACTATTGGCATAGGTCCACGCTATGCCTATTACTACATTTTTACTCAATTTTTATCTCCTATAAACCAAATTTGTTTTCTTCGTCTTTTGTTGGGGTGTCTTCTAAACAATTATCTATTGCTTTTATAACAGTATCTAACCTTTGTGTATATTCGTCAAAACTTACATTAGGATTAATAACTTGGTTGCGTTTTTCTTGTTTTAATTTACTGCCTACTTGTTTGTATAAATCGGATTGCCAGCCATAAGTTTCAAGCACATAGTTGTTTAGCATTATTCGTGTTGTTTCGGATATAGCATAATAACACAACTCGTCTAAATTGCCATCTGCTTTGTTGTGTATTGCTTTATAAAACTCGTAATAATCTTTTATGTTTCTATAACCATTTGGGTTTGCCGGTTTATCTTCGGCTTCTTCTAAATAATCCATCTTTGGTATGTAAATAATGGTGCCTGCTCTAAAAAAGTTGTTACCAAGTGCGTTTAATGGCCTATATTCGTCTTCGGAAAAAGGTTCGGTTATATACTGCACTTGCCATTCTTCTTTTTGACTTTCACCCATAATAAGCAAAGGGTTATATTTATAATTTGGATCAGCTTCGTTTAAAACTTCTTTTAATATTCTGTTATTTCTGGGTTTTAACACATTTTCGACTGTTTCTTGCAAAAATGGGTATTCATTTAAATTTTGAAAATATTTGGTTATACCATTGCCCTTTTTAATTTTTACTAAGTTTTGTTTATAATCTTTTAACAACATATTAGTCACCTCACCTAATAAATTTTAACACACAATATAAATTAAGTCAATTTTTGATAAATAAAAAAGAGATGTATAATCTCTTTATATTAATTTTGATATAATATTTAACCACGCCTTTTTGGTTGCGTGTGGAATTTTTATATCTTTATAATTTTTTTGTATATATGCATTAACACGCAATGCTACTTCATCTCTAAAATTGTCTGGCAATTTTATGTTGTGTTCTTGGGCATAAGTGTAAAGTTGTGTTAAAAAACTTTGCTTTGTGTCTAACTCAAACTCTTTACCAAAAAACTCGGCTAAATAATTGCCTGCACCATAAGCAAATAACTTATATGGCATAGCATCTTCTATTGATATATACTTTCCAAACTGACTAATCAACAATACTTTATCGGTAGAGTTTTTATACGAATGCTTGCACAAATAATCTTGCATATGCAAACCACCTTCGGTGCAAGGCAATACAACTTTTGGCAAGCCTTGCCCCTTGCCCAAAATTTGTGCTAAACCATCTACACCATTTGCGCTGGCAACAACAAAAATTATATCGTTAAAGCCCTTAAATTTACCCGATGTAAGTACATAATTTTTAATTATGTTTAGGTATGTTTGGTCGGCTTGACCAACCACCATAACAGATTTACTATTTTTAAGTAAGTTTGTGCTTAAATCTATACCCACTGCACTTTTAACAGGGTATAAAGATAGTTCGTTGGTGTGTTCGGGGTTGATATTTAAATCGTTAGAAACTTGACTGTGCCCATCTACATCTTTATATACAACTTTTATGCGGTTTAATTGCTCAGTTGGAAGCATAAAACTAGAATGCGTTGTATATACAAGTTGGTTTGTGCGTGAAAGGTTTTCAAACAATCTTACTAAATCTTTTTGTGCAAGCCCGTGCAAAGTCATACCACTTTCGTCTAAAAGTAATATGGTATTGGTGTAAAACAACTGACTTTCTAATGTAAACACCAAAAAGAAAGACAAAAACCATTGCATACCCACACTGCGTTCTTCTAGCGGTGCACGATTGCCCATATCATCGGTTACCCAAATGCGAAGATTGTTGTTTTCAAGTGTAAACTCGAAAGTATATTTACCTTGTCGCCACCAATTATTAAAATCTGTTGACAAACGCTGCCCCGCATCTTTTAAAATTTGGGCATATTTTTCTTGTTTTTGGGTTAATTGTGTTAAATCGGCAGCACTAAATTTAGAAAGTTTTTCGGGGTTTTGGCTATCTGTTAACAGTGCCATATCCTCTGAAAGCATTTCGGGGGTGATGCCCATATACATTAATAATAATTTAATTGTTCTACGCTTAGCCGTAGATGCTTCGTTGACGCCTTGTTTATTAAATTTAGATAACATTTGTGGCAAATAGATATTGCTATCTAGGTTTCCGTAGTTACTAAAATAAATAAATCCTGGCATAATTCTAATTAAAAAGTTGTGCAAATTCTCTTCAATTTCGGCAGGAACACTTACAGGCACTTCTACTATATACTTACCATTTAAACTACGACTAATAACACAAGTATCAAAAGGTTTTAGTGTAGGAAAGTTTTTTCGCAATAAACTTAAATCGGTAGTATCTAATTTAAATTTACCTGTTACAAAAACTGGAAGTTCGCCACTGTCTATCATTTCGTTGGCCTTATCGCGTGGAAGGTCGGAAATGTGTATTTTGTTATCTACCTTAAACGCTGGTTTTAACTTCCACAAAGCCTTTAACAAATTGCTTTTTCCGGCTTCGTTTACACCAGCAAGTGCAGTAACATCTTGGCAACTTACCCAGCCCGAATTATGAAAAGAACGGAAATTTTGCACTTTAAACAAACTAAGTCTCATATATTACTCCTTCTCTACTTTTGCCTCACGGCAATAATATTTTTATTCTGCTTACTTCTCAGTAATCATTTTAAAGTAATTATTTTAGTTTGCATTATATATTAATAGTTATAATCAGTTATTGTAGGGGCAGAATTTTGTTGGTCATTATTGAATTTTACTTCGGGTTTTTTGTTTCCACCCTTTTTGTTTTTAACTGGTTTGTCGTGCCCGTCGTGATAGCGTCTTAACAAATCTAATATAATAATTGTTGCAAGTGGAAATATTGTAAACAAATATAACATTATGCTGCTATTAAACATACCAACAATCGCATACGAAAAGTGGTCTTTGCTGCTTTGTTTACCAATTAAATAAGAAGCAGGCCTTGTAACAACAGTAGATTTAACAGTGTCTTCTATAACAATTTCACCAAAACCAACATCTTTGTTTACACTTACTACTTTACCAATAGAAGTTTCTACCTTGCCACTTTCAACCGAATAGTTGTATAAAATAATATCATTTGTTTTTATATTATCTATACTGCAACGCTCAAACACATAATATTCTTTGCTTTCGCCTTTATCTACATCTTGTGCAACATAACCAAACACAGATGGCACGCCACCGGTATTTTTGCTAGAAACTAATTTCCATATTGTGCAAGTAGCACCCAACACTAACATTAAAAACAAACAAATAGTTATTACCATATAGGCAGCACTATGAAAAAAACCACTTTTTTCTGCACTCATAACATCACCTCGTATTTTAAAAATTATAACACAGCACTGTTTTTTTGACAACAAAATTGTAGTTGTTTTATTAAATAAAAAAAGATGCACAAAGCATCTTTTTTTTAAACTGGATTATATTCTAAATTAGCAACATAATCGTATAGCGCACTTGTGTTTAAATAACTATAATATACAACATACGAATAAGTATTTGTTTTGTCATACTCTTTTAAGTATGCATTAACTTTTAAAATATTGTTTTCGGCACTTAATTGAATATATGCGGTGTCGTATTTATAATTAACTTTTTGATTGTTGGTGTTTACATAGTCTATACTTAATGGACTAAACCAACGCAAAATTAAGCAGTATTCGCCAGATTCGTTATATAACTCGGAAAAAGGTTGAGATACTTGCAAACGCTCGGCGCCCGATTTTGCATTAATAGAACCATTGTAGATAGAATCTAAAATTTTAGAAGAGCCACTATCTTTTAACATACTTAAAACTTTGTTGTAAGTGTCGCCTTGTTCCGCTATTTTATCTTCATACAAAACCACTTGCCCATCGGCTTTTTTAATAGTTAAAACATCGGGTTGGTTTTCAAAATTAAACCCACGATTAACAGGTATAACCGCCAATAAAATTACGGTTAGTATAAGAACACCTATTAAAGATAAACTTGTTATAGCAATTATTTTTGATGTTTTTTCTTTCATAATAACCTCGCAAAATATTAAATTAATATATCACACATTTTTAAAACTAGCAACTATTTTTTACTATTTTTGCTCGTCTTGTTTTTGTTCTGTTTTGGCATCTGTTTCTTGCTGTGTTTTAGGCTTTGTTTGTTGTGTTGAAGGAATAGCCGGAATTTCTTCGGGGTTTACATCTAGTTCGTAAGCAAGGCGCGCTTGTTCTTTTAACATTTCTAATTTTTGCGCCTGTTGTTCGGCTTCTTGCTCGTCGCGTTTTTTCTTTTCTTCGCGGGCTTGTTGGTCTTGCTTATCTAACTCTTCTTGTCTTTTGTTTATATTTTCTATTACTTCTTCTACACTTTTGCCTTGCATTAACGCTTCAACATCACCCGAATAGATTGTTTCTTTTTGCAACAATACTTGCGTCATATTTTCTAGTATATTATCTTTTTGTTTTAATATATTAACTGCACGGTCAAGTTGTTGTTGTAAAATAACACGAACTTCGGCATCTATAATTTGTGCTGTATTTTCGCTGTAATTGCGTTGAGATTGAAAATCGCGCCCCAAAAACATTTCTTGTTCGCCCGAATAACAAACAGGGCCTAGTTTTTCACTCATACCATATTCGGTAACCATAGCGCGTGCCATATCTGTTGCAACTTTTATATCGTTGCTAGCACCAGTGCTTAACTTACCATATTTAATAAGTTCGGCTGCCCTACCACCCATAGCAATGCAGATGTGGTCTAGCATTTGTTCACGCGTTAGTTGTGTTGGGTCTTCTTTTGGTGTGTGTGCAGTATATCCACCTGCCATACCGCGTTGAATTATGCTAATTTCTTGTACATTTTGTTCAAACTCGGTAACCGATTTAGATATAATTGCATGACCAGATTCGTGGTAGGCTGTGCGTTTTTGTTGTTCGGGTGTTAAAACGGCACTGCGTTTTTGTGGACCCATTTGAACTTTGCTGATACCTTCCATAATGTCTTTTTGTGTTATAACTGCCCTATTATCGCGGGCCGCTAAAATGGCGGCTTCGTTAACAATGTTTTCAATATCTGCACCTGTTTCGCCTGGTATTAGTTTTGCAATTTCGGCAAAATTGATATCTTTGCTAAATGGTTTGTCTTTTGCATAAAGTTTGAATATCTTTTCTCTGCCCCTTACATCTGGCGGATTAACAACAATTTGTCTATCAAACCTACCAGCACGCAAAAGTGCTGGGTCTAATACATCTGGTCGGTTTGTTGCTGCAATAACAATAATACCTTCACTAGATTCAAAACCATCCATTTGTACAAGTAATTGGTTAAGTGTTTGTTCACGTTCGTCGTTGGTGTTTCCAATACCTGTACCACGGTGCCTACCAACGGCATCAATTTCGTCTATAAATACAATACAAGGTTTTTGTTTTTTAGCTGTTTCAAACAAATCACGTACACGTGCTGCACCAACACCAACAAACATTTCTACAAAATCACTACCTGTTATGCTAAAAAAAGGCACGCCGGCTTCGCCTGCTATTGCTTTTGCAAGCAAAGTTTTACCTGTACCAGGTTTACCAACAAGTAACACACCTTTAGGTATACGTGCACCAAGGTCGGTAAACTTTTTAGGATTCTTTAAAAATTCTACAATCTCTTGAACTTCTTGTTTTTCTTCATCACAACCAGCAACATCGCTAAAGCGAACTTTTAATCCACTATCCACACGTGCTTTATTTTTACCAAAGTCTATATTTTTGCCATTGATGTTGTTAAACATACGGAATGTTAACCATAAGAACAACAACATTAGTAACACCATACCAACATAAGGTAAAATTTTGCCCCATATACTTTCGGTTTGAACATTATATTTGATGTTAATTTCTGCTTTGCCTGCACTTTCTAAATTATCATTTACATTTGTTAAATATTCCATTAATTCTTTACTGCTAAGATAAATGCAAGTAAAATCATATTTTTTGTTTACTGCTTGTTTGCGGTCGGCTTCTGTAAGGCTAGAAAGTTTTTTGCCTTCGCCATCAGTTGCCGCTTCGGTATATCTACCAAAAATTGTACCACCCACTGCATAAACATCAGATACATCACCTGCTTTGGCATAGGTGTTAAACTGCGACCAATTAATTTCTTTATTTTCTTTTACAGTGCCAAAAGATAAAATCATTACTACAATTACTGCAACTAACAGTATTATCCATAGCCAAGGAATTTTAGGTTTTTGTTGAATTTCTGCCACTATACCACTCCCTTAAAAAAGTTTTGTGTCATTATATCACACTATCAAAAAAAAATAAAGCAAAAACTTGTGGATTATTTATTTTGTTTTGTCGCAAAAAGGGTTTTAAAACACAAAAACAAGGCTAAATAACCTTGTTTAATTTTATAATAATATGCAAATAATACCACCTTTACCTTCATTAACTATTCGGGTAAGAGTTTTTCGCATTTTTCGTTGTGCCTCTATTGGCATTGCATTAATTTTACTTTCTAGCCCACCTGTCATCATTGCCTGCAAACTTCTACCAAACATATTAATTTGCCAAACTTCTGCTGGGTTTTCTTCGCGCTTTTTGTTTATATATTCAATTAATTCTTTAGATTGTTCTTCGCTTCCTACTATTGGGCTAATTTCGGTTTCTAAATCTACACGCATTATGTGCAAACTTGGTGCATTTGCCCTAAGACGCACGCCCCACTTCCCACTTTGCTTTGTAAGTTCGGGTTCTAAAAATTCTAAATCTTGCACATCAGGTTGAACAACGCCATAGCCCGTTGCCGAGGCACTAGATATTGCATCTTTTAGTTTATCATAACTTTGTTTTGCCTGTGCTAATTCTTTAATATTAGCCACTAATTCGTAGTCCGATTTTATTTCCATTCCACATTGACTAGACAACACATTATAAAATAAATCTGGTTTTGGTTGAATAGTGTAAGTTATAACCCCATTGCCCATATCTATATTATTTGTTTTTAGTGGCATAAAGCGTTGGCTATCTTCAAACAACACTTCATTTTTAAAACCTACAATTTTATCCGCCCCCTGCGATATTGTAGATAATTGTGTGGCAATTTCTTGAATAATTGGGTGTTCAAACGGAAGTGCTGTTAGCCATTTGGGCATATCTATCTCTACCGCTGTTAGTGGAAAGTTTTGTAAAATTCCTTCAAACACTTGCGCAACTTCACCATTTTGCATAGTTGTAACATTTAATGGTATTACGCGGGCTTTGTATTGCTTTTCTAATTCTTGGGCAAGCCCCACTGTTTTGTTATCTAGCGGATGCGCACTGTTTAAAACTATGGCAAAAGGTTTTTTGTATTTATTTAATTCTTTTACCAAACGCTGTTCGGCTGGAACAAAACTTTCGCGCGGGATATTACCAAAACTTCCGTCTGTTGTTACCAAAACCGCCACTGTACTATGGTTAGACACCACCTTATGCGTACCCAACTCGGCAGCGTCTTCAAATGGCATAGGCGCATTAGACCAAGGTGTGTTGACCATTCGGGGCTTGTTGTCTATTTTATCACCCTGTGCACCTTCTACTAAATAGCCTACACAATCAATAAGCCTTACATTTGCACTTATGCTATCATCTAAATTTACGCGCACCGATTTTGCAGGCACAAATTTGGGCTGTGTTGTCATAATGCCTACGCCGTCTGCCGATTGTGGCAACTCGTCTATTGTAAAAGTTTTTACGCTGTCGTTTTGCATATTAGGTAAAACAAAATTTTGCATAAACTTTGTTATAAAGGTAGATTTGCCCACTCTTACAGGCCCCACCACACCAATATATACTTCACCATTGGTACGATTGGCTATGTCTTGGTAAATATTATTCATAATTACTCCTTAAAAAATTGCGTTATTATCAATTTTAAAAATTGCTTTAATTATCAATATTCAAAAAGTTTTGTAAATATGAAAAATACATAAAAATATTTTTTAGGTTATATACAAAAATAAAAAGACATTGCTTTTTTACAATGCCTTTTATTGTTTTTCTTCTTGCTTGTAAAGGTTTTTATAAGCCTTGCAGTTTTTCATTAAATCTTCGTGCTTGCCTTCGCCAACAATTTTGTGGTTGTCTAAAACAAAAATTTTATCACAATCTTTAACGGTAGATAACCTGTGTGCCACAATAACTATTGTGCAAGTTTTTTGCATATTTTTTATTGCTTTTTTAATTTCTTCTTGACTTTCGTTATCTAGCGCACTTGTTGCTTCGTCAAACAATAATATTTTACTTTTCTTTAAAAACGCACGGGCAATAGCCAAACGCTGTTTTTGTCCACCGCTTAGCACAACCCCGCCTTCGCCCACCATAGCATTAAAGCCTTCGGGTCTAGATTTTATAAAATCTAAAATTGCAGCACGCTTGCAAGCATCTTCTATTTGTTCTTGTGTAGCGGTTGGGTTTACAAGTTTTAGGTTGTCTATAATGCTCATATTAAATATGTATGGGCTTTGCGGAACAACCGAAACAGTTTCGCGCAAACTTTCCTTGGTTAAGGTTTGGTTGTTTACGCCATCTATTAAAACTTCACCCGACTTTACATCATACATTCGTGGAATAAGGTTTAAAATTGTGCTTTTACCTTCTCCACTTCGCCCAACAAAGCCCACGCTTTGCCCTGGCTGAATAGTTAAATTTAATTTATCAAAAACTTGCTCGTCTTTATAACTAAAACAAACATCTTTAAATTCTATTCCACCTTTGGCGTTTTGCAAAACCACATCTCCAAAAACTTCTTTGGGATTCTTTTCGTCATCAATAATTTCGTACATACGCTTTGCATTAACTTCCATTTTGTACATTCTGCGTTGAATTTGCGAAAATGTAGGAAATAAATACAAAGCTGCCCACGAGTACATTAAAAATACCGAGAACTGACCTATGCTAATTTCGCCCGAACTTATTAAAGTAATGGTAAAAATTAATAATGCTATATAAACAACATCAACTAAACCATAATACCCTAAAAAGTATCGTCCAGCCGAATCTTTTACACCAGCATCTACACCCGAATTTCGCTTGTATATAGACAACTGTTTAAACCTCTTAAAAAAGTGTTCAAAAATGTTTAGGCTTTTTATATCTCTAATACCCCTAACCATTTCGGTTGACTGACTGTTATATTTGTCGTTGATAGCCGAATCGCGTGTGTCGGCAGGAACAATAACTTTTTTTGTAAAAATTCGGTTTATAAACCAAACTAAAAATCCTGCTACTAACACAAATAAACCTATCTTCCAACTAAACATAAAGAATATACCAACTCGGGCAACCTTTAATAATAATTCTTGGGTCCAGTTTAATATATCCGAAAAACCCCAAATAAAATTGGCTGGGTCCGAATTAATACGAGATAAAATTTTACCCGATTCTAGTTTATCAAACTGCTCAACCCTTGCACTTTCGGTACTTTTAATTAAGTCTAGGCGCATTTTGTGCGCAAGTTTGCTAAATAGTTTTTGTGCAATAAAGTCGTATAAAAAAGATAACGGACCTGTAAATACAAATATACAATATAAACAAGCAAATATAATTGCTTGGTTAAAATCACCCGCAACTACACTATCTGTTAAATTAGATAAAAAGTAAGGGCTGATTGTGTTTATTGCTAAAATAACAAGCAATATAAAAATCAATGCCAAAAACGGCCAAACATTACCCTTTAAATATCTTAACATTTTAAAGGTATATTTTAAAGTTGTTTTTTCTTTTTTATCTTTTACTTCCGAATATCTTACGCCGTATTTATTAAAATACTTTTCGTCTTTTTGTTTTTGCTTTTGTTGTTTTCGTTCTTTACGAGCAAGAGATTTATTATCGTCTTTCATAATACTTCTCTCACTTTTAATTTGTTATAAATAAAAAATTTTTACTGTGCAGTTAAAACTTGCACACCTCACTAATAAAAATCATTTTTAACCCCTCCTTTTATAAATTTGTTTCATTATATAATACATATTTAAAAAAAGCAATAGCAAATTAAAACTTTTTTATAAAACATCCTTATTTTATAAGCATAATACTGCATAGTACATTACTATGCATACTATGCACTTTTTTAAATTTTGGTATTGACATAACTATGCACAAGTGGTATAATCAAACTATTATATCAATAGGGGGTGGCATAATGGCAGAAAAAGACAACTACATACTAATGTCAATAAGAATGCCCGAAAGTTTTTTAGACGACTTAAACAATTTTGTAAAAAGCCACGGCGGAAACAGGTCGGAAATAGTTAGAAACGCTATCACATTGTATATGCAAGGCGGCAATTCAGCCACAAACACCTTGCAAGAAATACAACAAAAAATTCAAGAAAAAACGCTAGAAAAACAATTACGCCAAATAGAAAAAGATATTTCTCAACTAGAATTAGATAATGCGCTTTTAAAAAGAAAACTTAACAACATACAAAACGATATAGCCCAAAATTTAGAAGACGATGTAGAAAACACATCTAAACAACTATAATAAAAACATAAGGAGATAAAATTATGCAAAAAGGTGAAGTAAAAATATCTATCAGAGTAGAAGCAAAACTTTTAGACCAAATAGACAAAAAAGCAGATGAAAAAAACCAAAACAGGTCAGCTTTTGTAAAGAGTGTTTTAAGAAATTATATAGAAGGTAAAAATCAACAAGATGATGACGCATTAAGTTTATCCGACTATATCTCTTTAAGCATGTCCGAATTAAATGAACAAATAGAAAAACTAGAAGCAATTAAAAAAATATATGTGTTGCAAAATGATATTGCTGCATTAAAAAATTCTATTGAAACTAAAAAACCACAAATACAAAAAATTAAGAATGAAATAGAAGATATTATTTGTATAGATGCCGATGAAAACCAAATGCAAAAGAGTTAAAAACTCTTTTTCTTTTTAATATTTAAAATCAGTTGCTGCATATAATTATTCTACTATAATTAGAGTGCCTTTTTTGTTCTATTTTAAATAGAATTGGGCTCTAACATTTTTTGCCACAACATTATACTAAAAATTTTTATAAAACTCTTCACAACATTGGGTTTAGACTGTATAATTGTCTTGCTAATTTAGGCAAGTACTACTGCAAGGAGAAAACAAATGAAAACAATAATTTTAGTTGGCGGATTTGCAAAAAGATTGCAACCACTAACACTAAACACACCAAAAGCACTACTACCTATAAACGGAAAACCAATTTTAGACTTCATAATGGAAAAACTAGAAAATGTAGATGATGTAAACGAAGTTACTATTGTTGGGAACTCATTTTTTAAACAACAATTCGAAGACTATGTAAATTCGCGCAATTTTAGGTTTCCGGTAAATGTTATTAACGACAATGGTATGGATAACAACTCTAAACCAGGTGCATTAGGCGGTTTAAAATATGCACTAGATAAAATGGGCAATATAAACGAAGATGTGTTTTTGTTGGCAGGAGATAACTACTTCGACTTTGAACTAACAAATTTTGTAGATTATCACAAACAAAAGCAAACCACCGTTTTATTAGGTGGTTACTTTGAAGACAAGGCATATTTAGGTAAAAACTTTGGCGTTGTCGAATTAGACGAAAACCACAAAGTACTTGGCATGGAAGAAAAGCCAGCAGAGCCAAAATCTAATATTGGGCTATTTGCTTTTTATGTGTTTAACCCAACAATTAAAGAAGATTTAAACCAATATTTTAAAGAAGGCAACAACCCAGATGCATTAGGTTATTTTATTAAATACTTAAGTGCAAAACAAGATGTATATTGCGCAATTACAAAAGAAAAATGTTTCGATATAGGCACGATAGATATGTATAACCATGTTTGCGAATACGATAAGTCTAAAAATGAAAGCATAAATGAAGAAGCAAACACACCAGTACTTGCAATGACAATGAATGCAAAAAAGAACTAAAAACTTAGTTCTTTTTTTATATATCAAAAGTGTAAAAAACTTCGGGATATTCTTTTCCTAACTTTACAAAAGGTTGTGTATAACTTTCCAGTTTTCCACCCCACTTTTCGTAAGCACTTCTGCCCTGCTTGTTATCTTTTAACACCCCTATAACAAACTTTGTTGCTCCGTTTTGTTTTGCCCATTCAACAAACTTATCTTTTAGTCTTTTGCCAATTCCTTTATGTTGAAAATTTGGATGAATATATAAAGCAACCAAATCTGCAAACCCCAAATCTGCAAAACGCTGATACCCAGATTTTAATAAACCAAACATAAACCCTACAATTTTACCATCACTCTCTGCAACCAACACAATTTGGTTGTTATTTGTTACACAATCTTGTGCAAAAGTTGCTATTTTTTTATTTATTTTGGCTTCTTTTTCTACAAACACTTCTTCGGGGAAAATGTGTTTATATGCATCACGCCAAACAAGTAAACCTAAAGTGTGGTATTGCATCGCATCTTTTGGTTGTGCTTTGCGTAGTATAATATTATTCATTTACTCACCTTCCACCTTTATTTCTATACCAACAACCCCATATTTAGATTGTTCTTCTTTGCTATAATACTTTTCCATATCACTTGGCAAAGCCTCTTCTTTTTTATCATAACCCAAACTTATTTTATTAAAATGCTTATACAACTCTTCAAAAGAAGCAAAAACATGCAATGCAACCACTTTAACTAAAATTGTTTCGCCATTTAAAATATTTGTAAACCTAATTTTATCATCTGGTGCTAATAACTTTCTTTTTTCGTCATACAGTCGCATTTCAATATTTTTAACACCATTCTTTATGCTAATAAAAGGCTGATTTTGCAATTTCATTTCGTGTATCATAACAATATCTCCTTTAAAACTATTCTATACCCGAATATACATTAGTTTTTTTGTTTTTTCAAGTGTTTTATTAAATAAAATATAATAACTAAAAATTGACAGTAGTAATTTTTATAAAAAAAGTGTTGACAAAATTTTACAAAAATGTAAAAATGCCCTTGGAGGTGAAATTATGTTGAAAAATAAAGTTTTAAATTTAGGGCTCAGTTTTTTAATTGCTATCACGGTAACTTTTGCAATTTTATGTGGCACAATTTTTAGAAATGACATTAAATTAGAGACTAGAAATGTTGAAATTACTCAATTTAATTATGGGCAATCAGTTCAAAACATCTTAGACATGTTTAGCGATACAAGCAACGACATGGATGGATTTAATGCTTCTTTTGAAGGTTCTTTAAAATTAGATACTAAAAATTATAACATAGACTTCCTTGCATCTGGCATAAATGAAGTAACAACAAAATACTCTACTAATTATGATTTAACCGACAATCTATTTTATGTAACTACATCAATTTATGCCGAAGATATTTTAATAGAACAAACAAAAGAATCTTACACTCCTCAGTATGATGAAACTACTGATGATGTGTATTTTGAAATAGATGGTACAAGGCTAACCATTAAAGAACTTTTGGGAGAAACTAAAGAAGAGTGCTTGGCTTGGTTTTTACCGATGCTTATTCCTGTAATTGCTTCATTATTTGTTGTTGTAACTGCTCCAGTTGTTTTAAATCCTAGTTTTTATCAGCCTGTGGCAGATACAATTGACAGAGGAGCAAGAAATATTTGGGATTGGATTAGTGGTTTGTTTGCACCAAAGCCTACAACCGTAGCAAAAGAAATAACACTAACACAAACACAATTAGAACAAGTTAAACAAGAACCATCAAACAGTAAGATATATCAAATTGCTTTTGTAAACGACTCTGGGCAGTTGCAAGTATCTGCCGTATATTTAAATTGGCTTGAATCTATCGCGTTATTACACTCAGTAAGGCCTTTAAATGCTATGCTGAATTCTGTAAAGGATTTACGAGAAAAAGTTTTGGGTGTAAATGTTGGAAGTTTGGGTGAGCAAGCCAAAATAGATGCTAATACCTTAAAAAATAAATCTAACATTGGCATTTACACCAAAAACATTATAGACGCTGGTAGATTGGCTTATGCTGTAGGTGCTAGAGAAAATGATAAAGGCGAATTTAAGGCAGAAACCCACAACACAAAGGTAGG
>CADAJB010000004.1:44554-50168 GCA_902788085.1 uncultured Eubacteriales bacterium | reverse complement strand
TATTGCAACCACTAAAAAACAAAGCACACAAACATAAAACTAATATAAGTTTATTCTTCATTTTTCCCCCTAGTTTTTTATATGTTTATGTGCTAACTAAATTTTTTAGTACAATACAAAACATAAACTTAACCCCAAACTATTGTTTTTATTTTGGTTTTTTGGTATATTTAATACAAAGGTAGGTATTTATTATGGCTTTTTGCAAGTTTAGTAGCGAATATGTATCTAAAACATACACTATTGTAGATAATATCTTTTTTACGCGCTATTTGCCACACACTCCGTCAAAAATGGCAACTATATATTTATATGGCTTATATTTGTGTAACAACAACGCCCAAGATTTAACTGGTGTAGATATAACCAGTTTTTCGGCAAGTCTTGGCTATACCGAAGAAGAAGTTTTAGATGCATTTAAATACTGGGAAGAACAGGGCCTTGTTAGAATTGTAAACACCACCCCCGTAGAAATACAATACTTGCCTATTAGGGGCGTAAACCTATCTAATAAAAAGTATAATAAAGACAAATACTTAGACTTTAATATTCAAGCACAAAATATTTTAAGCGGACGACAAATAACGCCAAACGAATACGAAGAATACTACGCTTTAATGGAAGGGTTTTCTTTACCCGACGGGCGCAAGTTTACCCCCGAAGCATTGCTTATGATTATGGGCTATTGTGCCGAATATAAAGGCAACAATGTTGGGTATCAATACATAATAACCGTAGCACGCAACTGGGCAAAAGAAGGTGTTATTAGCACCGACAATATCGAGAAAAAACTTACCGACTACTACAACGCTAACAAAATTATACTTAAAATTTTATCTGCACTTGGCAGCAGTAAAAAATCTAGTCTAGACGAACACCAAATGTATATAAAATGGGTAAAAGAATATGGTTTTACTGATGATTGCATTTTGTTTGTTGCGGGCACAATAAAACGCGGGGGCTTTGAAAAACTAGACCGCACATTATACAACTACTACGAAATGCACTTATTTAGCGAAAAAGAAATTAAAGAATACGAACAAAATAAAGAGGCCCTATACACCCTTGCCCGAAACATCAACAAACTTATTGGTGTATATTATGATGATGTAGATAACGAAATTCAAAACTACATCACTCCTTGGTTAAACAAAGGCTATTCGGCAGAGTGCTTACTTGCTATAAGTAACTACTGCTATTTAAAAGACAAGCGCACACTTTCTAGCCTTAACGACTTTATAGACAAACTATATAATATGGGCGTTGTAAGTATAGATGCATTTAAACAATACACCTTGGGATTAGATAAACTAGACCAACAAATTTCGCAAGTTTTATTAAGTATTGGGCTAAAACGAAATGTAAACAACCAAGACCGCGATTTATATAAGCGCTGGACTATTGCTTGGGGTATGCCAAACGATGTTATTATGTATGCAGGCACACTTTCGACAGATAAAACTGCCCCCATTGCGTATATGAGCAAAATTTTATCCGTATGGCAAAACAACAATATACACACAGTAGAACAAGCAAAAAAATATAACGAAACAACCGCCACAAACAATAATAACAAGGTGCTAAAACAACGAGATTACACCAACGAAGAATACGAAAGCCTATTTGATGCATTTAAAGAAATAGAAATTTAAGGAGGTACTATGAACAGAACCGAGATTATTAATTCCGAAAAAAATAAACTCAAACAAAAAAGATTAAGCGCCGAAATTAAAGCACAAAATATTGCACAAGTTTTGCGCCAAAATAAAAACTATGCTAGTACCGAAACCCTAATGCGCAAAAAAATGCTAGAAATTGTGGCTTTGCCCGAAGAAAAGGCACAAACTTTGCGTAAAGAATACTATGCACTACAAAAAAAATTAGCAGAAATTGCAAAAAATATGGGCTATACCCCACAAGACTTAACACCAAACTACGCCTGCAAAAAATGTAACGACACAGGTGTATATAACCACAAAATATGCGAGTGTTTAAACAACGCCATACGCCAAAGGCTTCAACAAGAATCGGGCTTAACCGACTTTAAGGGGCACAAGTTTGAAGATAGCAAACAAAACCTATTAGACCAAAACGAAACACTAAAAAAGGCATATACCTATGCCCTAAACTATGTAAAAAACTTTCCTAACAACAAACTAAAAAACATAGTGTTTTCGGGCAATGTTGGTACGGGTAAAACCTTTTTAAGCGAGTGTATTGCCAACGCGCTTATAAAACGCGATTATTATGTGGTGTATATAACTTCGTTTGAACTTAACAATATAGTTATAAAATCGATGGACATTTTTGCCGACAACCGCCAAGAATTACTTTCACCACTTTTAGACTGTGATTTGTTAATAATAGACGACTTAGGCAGTGAACCAATATTTAAAAACGCAAGTGTAAATAACCTTTACACCATCATAAACCAAAGGCAACTTAACAATTTTTCTACAATAATTAGCACCAACCTAACCCCACAAATGATACGCGACCAATATGGCGACAGGTTGTTTTCGAGAATATTTAACAAACAAAATACAATGCCAATACACTTTGATGGCAAAGATTTAAGAATAAACAAAAACTAGGGCCAACTACCCTAGTTTATTATTTTTTGCGGTTACGCTTGCGTGCTGCTTCGCTTTTAAGTTTGCGTTTTACACTTGGTTTTTCGTATGCTTCGTGCTTACGAAGGTCGCCAATTATACCATCTTTTTGGCATTTGCGTTTAAAGCGTTTTAATGCGCTGTCAACTGATTCGTCTTTGCCAACTATAACCATTGTCATATCTTCTCACCACCTTAGGTTTGTATATATGTTGCTAGTTTAACACACTTTTTAGCACAAATCAAGTATTTTTATTAAATTTATGCTTAATTTATGCAGGGTTCCAGCCCATTTTTTGCCCACAAAGTATATGAATGTGCAAGTGTGGCACTTCTTGGTTTGCATCGTTGCCGTTTGTACCCTTTTGGTTTATAATTAATCTATAACCGTTTTCTAGGTGCAATATATCTTTTAAGGTTGGTATCTTTTTTAAAAGTTTGCCTAGCATTAATGCCTGATTATCGTTTATTTCGCCTAATGTAGCAAAATGCTCTTTTAATATTGCCAAATAGTGATATTTTGCGTTTGGGGCAATATTTTCGAATATTAAAAAATCTGCATCTTCGTACACTTTTTTACTAGGAATTTGCCCGCTAACTATTTTACAAAAAACACAATCTTGCATTATTCGTCCTCCATTTTTGTTACAAAATCACCTCTTACTCCGTCTAGATAAACATCACCTACACGGGCAAGTACAATATCGTTAGGTTTTACATTAACATTTGTGCAGTCTATATATGTTTTTACAAAGTTGCGCGCGTGCCCTACCCACAAGCCGTTTACTTGTTCTTCTAGTAATACCTCGTAAGTAAGCCCGCGTTGTTTTTCTAGATACTCTTTTTTCATTTCGTCGCGTAGTTTTGTTATGCGCTCTACCCTGTTTTTTACTACTTCGCTGTCTAGCATAGGCAACCTACTTGCAACTGTTCCATCTCGGCGAGAGTAAGGAAACAAATGCATATCTGCAAACCCAATCTTTTTAACATTTTGTAGAGTTTTTTCAAAATCTTCTTCGGTTTCGGTTGGATAGCCTACTATTAAATCGGTTGTTATTGCGCAAGTTGGATATATATGTCTTAATTTTTCAACCACTGCCATATACTCTTCTATTGTATAGCGACGGTTCATATCTTTTAATGTTTTGTTACAAGCCGATTGCACACTTAAATGGAAGTGCTCGCATAGGTTTGGCATTTTTTCCATAACGCTTAACAAAGTTTTATCTACTATGTTCATTTCCATACTACTAAGTCTTATGCGAGTTGGCAAATTAGATAACGAAGAAAGTAGGTCCGACAATGTTAAATTTAAGTCTTTACCCCAAGCCGAAAGATTAATACCTGTTAGCACAATCTCTTTTGTTTTGTGTGCTAGGCTAAAACATTCTACTACAATTTCTTCTAACGGACGACTGCGCACATGCCCCCTAATGTATGGTATTAAGCAATAACTACAATAGTTATCGCAACCGTCTTCTATTTTTACAAACGCGCGCGTACGATGAACAGTTGGCTTGCCAAATGTTTCGTAGTCGGTAGTTGGTTCCATTGTATAGTCGCCTTTGCTATCTAACAAATCAGCAATCCACTGTTTACCCGATGTGCCTAAAACTATGTTAACATTTTGCTTATCTGCAAACTGTTTAGAGTTGTGTTGTGATGCACACCCACAAACAATAATTTTGGCATTTGGGTTTAGTTTTAATAGTTTTGATACCATTTGCCTAGATTTACGCTCGGCTTCGTTTGTTACGGCACAAGTAGATAAAATGTATGCATCTGCTGGAACAAAACTTTCTACAACTTCGTGTCCGGCTTCTTTTAACATACTGGCTATACATTCGGCTTCGTATTGATTAACTTTACACCCCAGTGTTAACATTGATATTTTCATTTGTAAACTCTCCTAATTCGTACTTAATTGCACTAACTAACGCCATAGTGGCTGTTTCGGCGCGAAGAATTAATTTGCCCAGGCTAACAAACTTAATGTTTTTTGCGTTAAGTTTTTTAATTTCTTCTGCACTAAAACCGCCTTCGCCACCTATAACTATTGCAATTTTTTCTTTTTTATTTAATTTAGACAATATGCTTTTTGCGTTGGTTGTATCTTTTTCGTAGGCAACAATTACGCTGTCAAATTGTTTTAATATATCACACATTTCGTCAAAAGAAACGGTGTTATCTATTTGCATACCAAATAGCCTGCCACACTGCTTGCAACTAGATTGAACAATGCGTTCTAGCCTTGGTTTTATTTGCCCTTTATCTACAACAACACTAAACTTACTGCTAAATGGAACAAACTTATTTACACCTAGTTCGGTACATTTTTGCACCGCCAAACTTAATGGGTCTTGTTTTATAAGAGCCAAAAACACTGTTATGTCTGCACCTGTGTTTTCTTTCTTTAATACACTAACTATTTGTGCAAGGGCGTTGTCTTTGTTTATTTTTGTTATTTTGGCTTGCCTTATGTTGCTGTCGTTGCAAATTATAGATACGCTATCACCAACCCTCAGCCTTAAAACCTTGCTTAAATGTTTAAACTCTTGCCCGTCTATTAAAACGGTATTGCCTTTAATATTTTCAAGTGGAACAAAAAACCTAACTTCGCGCAAAATTGCACCCCCCTAATTTTATAGATTATAGCAGAAAAATTTTTTAAAAGCAATAACATTTTAAAAGCAAAATAAAAAACACCTAAATAAGTGCTTTATTTATATATCTTATTTTTTAAAATAGGCTTTTTTGCTTTGATAGTGCGATAAACCGCCACAACTAATTCGTAAATTGCTATAACTATTAAAAAGATGCCAAATATTAGTTTTAAAGTAGCATTTGGTATGCTGTTAGATAAGTTAGACGCTAAAACACTTGTTAAAATTGCAGGCAAAACAAGCACTAAAAACACCTTATAATCTATTAACTTATTTATAATGTGTATAATTATTGCAACAATTCCCATTGGTATAAACACAAACAAATTTACCCCTTGT
>CADAJB010000004.1:0-44505 GCA_902788085.1 uncultured Eubacteriales bacterium | reverse complement strand
TGCTGTGTGTTGCGTAACACCTAAAAAGATAGTAAGCATTGGTATAAGCAGCGTGCCACCACCCATACCCATTCCGCCTAAAACCCCACTACAAAACCCCGCTAAAACATAATAAAACCACATAATTCCCCCTAAAATAACATTTTAATACCAGCAAGCAACACAATCACAGCAAAAATATATTGCAAAGTTAAATTGTTTAGTCTTTTTAACAATAAAGCCCCTAAAACACCGCCTAAAACCGAGCCTAGCGCAACTAATAAAGTTAAATACCATTCGATATGCCCATTTGTATAATAAACAAATCCGCTGGCAATACTTATAGGAACCATAACCAAAATGGCAGTTGCTTGGGCTTGCTTATTTTTTAGCCCCAATAACAAAAGAAGTGGCACGCAAACCATACCACCACCGCCACCAAAAAAACCATTAATCAGCCCTATAATTAAACCAACACCTATCAATAAAAAAGTGTTGTATGGGCGCTTGTTGTTTAAATTATTCATTAATAATTATTATTTGCTTTTTTGAATTATTATACCCCTATTTTCCTTGATTTTTTATTAAAGTTGTATTATACTATTTTAGTTTAAAACTATGCATATAAAAGGTGAACAAAAATGACATTCAGCAAAACTTTAAAAACTTTAATATTAGCAATATTTATGGCAGTTGCACTATTATTTGCACAAAGCCCAATTATGCTTTTGGGCGCTAGCGCAACAAGCCACACCGACAGCAGTTTAAAACTTGCTGCCAGTCTTCCTTCGTCTGCTGTTAGTGATGTTAGTTCGAAGGTATCTAACAACAACTTTTCTAGCACAGGCAGCACAATTTTTAACTATGTATCTACACCTACTTCGTGGACAGCAGGCACTAGCGAAAAACTAGAAAGCATTAAATATGGTGTTGTGGACTTAGATGACCTAGAAAAAAGATATGAAAACTTTGGTTTTACCACCGAAAACAAACCTGCTTTGCCTAACGCAAGCGAAAATAAAGTTTTATTAATAAACAGCACCTCTAACGAAACAGGCGCAAAACTTAATTATTATCAAGATGTATCATTAGATGCAAACTCTTACTACAAAATTAGCGTTAACGCTTACACTTCTTCACAAATTGTAGATGGCAGTGTAAAAGAAGGCTGGGCAACAATTTATTTAGATAACGACGATTTTACCGCCGAACAATCTACAATCAATATTAACACCGACGCATCTTGGAAAACTTTCACCTTTTTTGTAGCAACATCACCTTACAAAAACCCAACAGTAAAATTAAATTTATATTTGGGTAACAAAGACCTTACAAGTACTGGTTATGTTTTGTTTGATAACATCAAGGTTTATCAATACAGCGAAAACAAATTTAACGAACTTACATCTTCTTTGCCTGCATACACAAAATTAATTGACCAACGCGTAAGTGCTATTACAAACCCAACAGATAGCGGTTATGTAGATACAAACATAAATAACTGGAAAAAAGAAACATCAAACGGCACCACATATATGGAAAAGGTTTCTAACGGATTTTTAGGGTCTAACGGAAACCTTAACGATGTTTATACCGGCACAAATCTTTCAAGCACAACAACACTTAATGGTATTGCATTCTCTGCCGAAGACGGTTATATAAACTACACTAGCCCAGATATAAAAATTGAAAGAAACAAACTATATAAAATTAGTTTTTATGCAAAGGGCAACATCACAAGCGGAAGTATGAATGCCGTATTATCTGGTGAAATATTCAACACCCCAGACGACGAAGACAACAACAAACAATCTGCTTCGTTTACAAGCATTAATACTTCAACAAACAAATTTACAAACGATTGGATTGAATACGCTTTTTATGTTAGCGGAAACTCTTTATACGACACAACAATAAACCTAACACTTGGTTTAGGTAACGAAAACGCAAATGCAAGTGGTTATATTGTATATGCATACATCAACAGTTATGCACTAACCTACACACAATTTAACAATGCTAAAAACTTAGGAACAACAACTACCCTTGCTATGTCAACTTCACCAACATTAAGTTTTAGCAATTCTGCTTTTAACATAGTTACACAAAGCGATGATGCAACAAAACCAGATACACCATCAAGTTGGACACATCAATTAGGTGACCAAAACGCAACTGTTGCTTATGGTGTAGTAAACACTTCGTCTAGTATATTTACACAATACACATCATTAGGCAGCGAAGTTGTAAACCCATACACCAAAAACGGCGACTACACAAACAATGCACTAGTGCTTCGCAATATTTCTAAAACATATCAATCTTACTATTGTGCCGACCAATACACAATAAACGCCGACACATACTACCTTGTTAGCCTGGATATCAACCTTCAAAAAGACTTGTTAGGCACAGGCACAAGTGGTGCTTATGTTTACTTAAAAGACAGCAACAACAATACACTTGCTAGTTTTAGATATGCTGGCAACAACACAAACTCGTGGCAAACATTAAAAATATATTTGCACGGTGCTTTTGAAAGTCGCAACATTACACCTTATTTATATCTTGGTAACGAACAAAACCCAACCACTGGTGTAGTATTCTTTGATAACTGCAAAATTGCAGAAAGCACAGCCGACGACTTTAATGCATCAGTAAATGGTGCAACCACAAAAGTAGTTGACCTAGAAAACGATTTAACTTCGCTATACACCGAAGTAAACAACAATATCTACACCCCAAGTTTGTTTAAGGTAACAAACGGCGATGCTTCAATAGCAGGTAGCAAATTAGGTATTATAAATCCAAAAAGCCTTCCAAGTTTTATAACTAAAAACCCAGGCACAGACAACACAACTATGCTTATGATAGGCAGTCAAGAAGAAGCATATTACACTTACACTTCTACCCTAGATTACACCTTTAATGCAAGCACATATTATAAAGTTAGCGTAGATGTAAAAACAGCACAAATTAAGCACACTTTAAACCCAGACACCGAAAACGAAAACACAACATTTGGTGCTAGCGTTGCATTAAATGGCGTAACAGGTGCTATAATTGAAGATATAAACACACAACCAACAAGTTTTGACACACTAGAACAAGCATTAAAAGACGAAAACAACGAATTTAAAACTTATGAGTTCTTTGTGTACCCTACCGAAACATCAACTATGACTTTGCAATTCTCACTCGGTAGCGAAGAAAAACTATGCAGTGGTTATGCTTTCTTTAAAAATATTGTTATAAAACAAATTGACGAAGACACATACAACACCGAAATTGCATTACTAACAAACAACAGCAAAACCGCCCTTCCTAATTCTGTATTAGACCTTGTTGATGTAGAAGAAAGCGAAGAGCCAGAATCACCAAGTTACAGTCAAAACAGCGACTGGTGGGCATCAACATTTACAATTATTATTGCTCTTGCAGTTATTGTTGCATTAGTTGGTTTTGGTATAAAACGCTTTAATGCTAGCCGTAAAGAAACAGTTAGCGTAAGCAACAACTATGACAGACTTCAAACACTATTAAAAGATGTAGATAGACGCAACAAAGTTGCAGACATCAACTTAAAAATTCGCAACTTACAAGAAGAATTAAAACAATCACAAAAATTCCTTGAAGAAGAAAAAGAAAATTACAACAAAGAAAGCTCTTCTTACGAAACAGCAAAAGAAATAGCCGATGACACAGGCATTGCAATAGATTCACCACAAAAGAAACTAGAAACTATGCAAAACAACATTGCCGAACTAGAACAAAAAATAGATAGCATTAGCCTAGATATTGAAGTGCTAGAAGAAGAAAAAGCTCGCATTAAAAAGCAAGAACAACAAGACATTGAAAAAAATAAAAAGCAAAAGATTATAAAAAATCGTAAATAATAAATAAAAGCACATTTTAAATAAATGTGTTTTTATTTTAGATAAACAAAAAAAGAGTGCTTTGAAATGAGTCTTAAAAATAGCACACATAAAAAAGAGTAAATTTTTATTGATATAAGTATTGACATTCAAATAAAATTATGTTATATTTTCGTAAATCTTAATAAAAACTATGAAGATACATCAGTAGATGATTACTTTCATAAGAGGGAGGGTGTGCCACCGGTTGAGAGCCACCTATGTTCAGGTATGAAGTCGAATTTCAGTATTGGAGTTGCTTTTCGGTAAAGGTTAAAGATTACTGTATTGTTGGATATAAGTGCTTTAATTGTTAAGGAAAGTCGGACTAAACCGTAAAAATGATAATGAGGTTTTGGCGTTTGTCAAAATGAAGATAGGTGGTATCACGAAGCTATTCGTCCTATTGGAGAAATCCAATAGGACTTTTTTTTATGCTTTGATAGCTCAGTTGGTAGAGCAAAGGACTGAAAATCCTTGTGTGGTAGGTTCAATTCCTACTCAAAGCACCATAATTCTAATAAAAGGAGGAACAATTATGGAACAGTTAAAACTTTCTATTTACAATGAAGCATTGACACAAGTAATTGTGCCTGCTTTTACTTTCGGTTTTTTCCCTACGGGGAAATAGGTTTATTTTGGCACAAATATTGTGCATTTATATCATATTGCAAAAAAAAACTAAAATGAGTATTCCAAGAGTGGATACTCAAAATCGAAAGGAGAATTATAAAATGAAACATTTAACAAAAGAACAATTAAAAAAGGACCTTAATATTAGAGATTTATCTAACTCAGAACAAGGTCCACACGCAATGCAAACACTTATGAATGAAGTGCTTAACGCATTAAAGGGACACTGGAATTGTCCGGTGACAATATATAGAGAAAACCCTATTGTGACAGTTGAAGATAACTATGACAGATTAGGTATTGATAAAGAAAGTGTATTAAGAAGCGAAGTTTACACTCGGTATGTTGATGATAACCACGTTTTAAGAACAATGGCTTCAACTATGGTTCCAAGAGGACTACAATCTATTAAAGACCAAATAAAACCTAATAGATTGCTCGCTTGTGTTGGTTTAGTATATAGGCGTGACCAAATAGATAAAATTCATTCCGGAGTTCATCATCAAATGGATTTGTGGTATACAAGCGAAACACCTGTCACAGAAGAAGATATGCAAGCAATGATAAACATAATCGTTGAAGTTGTGACTGGCAAGAAAAACTCTAAATATGAGGTTATTCCCAAAACCCACCCTTACACATTACATGGTAGAGAAATTGATGTTATTTGGGACGGAAAACCTATTGAAATACTAGAATGTGGATTAACTAATCCTAGAATTTTAGATGAAAATGGTTGTGATGGCAAATATGGTTTGGCACTTGGTTTAGGTCTTGAAAGAATTTTAATGGTTAGAAAAAACATTAAAGATATTAGATTGCTTAGGTCTGAAAACCCAAAAGTTCAATGCCAAATGTTAGACCTTGCTCCATATAACGAAGTGTCTAGTATGCCAGCAGTTGTAAGAGATATTTCGGTTGTTGTAGATAATAACCTTGATGTTGAATTGCTTGGAGATATGGTAAGAGACTCTGATGTTGATGAAAAACTTATTGAGGAAGTAAAGATTTTATCTGAAACAAGCTATGAAGATTTGCCTGAGAAAGCAAAAGAGAGATTAGGAATTGAGCCAAATGAAAAGAATATACTTGTTAGAATTGTATTAAGAAGTTTGGAAAGGACTCTAACAAATGAAGAATGTAATGAGTATAGAGATATAATTTACAAACATATATCAACAAAAGATGGATACCTAAACACAGGTAAAGGAAGTGTGTAATGGTAGAAAGTATAAATAAAATTATTGACAATATTAAAGATAAATTATGCCCAAAACAAGTGCCTTGTCTTGCTGGCATTTCAAAAACACTTACAAGTAAACCAATAAATTCGAACATAACATACTTTTGGTCATCAAGTTTTGACAGAGCCAAATCTTATAGAGAGACAAAACAAACACATAGAATAAAAACTGAACACGAAAAAACCTTAGAAAAGATAAATATGCTTATGAATAATTTAGAGCAAAGGCTTAGACAAGAGCCAATTTTGTGCGAACAGGTTGATAAAGCGATTTGTATAACAGTAGAAATTGAACAAGCAAAATCTGATTTACAATCTTCGGATTTATCACAAGCCGTAATTCAATACCAAATGCAAGGTTTAGATAGTTGGCTTCATAAAGAGAGATGCTCAATTCAACAAAATGTAATCGATACTTTGCAATTATCTGAAAGAGAAATAATAGATAATTATATGACAAAAGTTCAAAAAACATTAAATTATTGTATCTCACATTATGATACTTATTTAGAAAGTAAATACCATTCAAAACACAATTCAGAACAATGTGCTATACAAAATAATGGTATTCAAATGCAATAAAAAATACCACACTCTTGGTGTGGTTTTTTTATCTTCCATTTAATCTATCGTGCATATAAAACCAAATCCAATCAAAAACTAATGCTTTATATTCTTCAAGACTATGAATCTCATTGTTATAAAGCACTTCTTTCTTTAATAAACTGTGCCAATTTTCAATTACAGCATTATCTAGAGGATTTCCTTTTCTGCTCATAGAATTTTGAAAACCTATTGATGAACAAAACTGTAGATATTCTTTAGAAGTGTATTGAACACCTTGGTCGCTATGAATTATTACATTTTTAACCCCAGGTCTCATTAGTGTTGCATATCTTAAAGTATCAATCGCAAGTTCAACACTATTAAATTTATGAATTTTATAAGAAACAACACTTCTGTCATACAAATCTAATATTGTAGAAAGATATTCTATTTTCCCATTAAAAACAAGATATGTAACATCTGTTACCCAAATCTTATTTGGTTTATCAACTGCAAATTGTCTTTTAACTAAGTTTGGTGCGACAAAATACTCATCTCTTTTAAACTTTCTTCTGTATTGAAATTTTTTAGCATAGGTTGGCATTATGTTAAACTTTCTCATTATTCTTCTAACTTTATTCTCACTAACTTTTTTGCCTTCCATATTCAATGCTTTAGTAATTCTTCTGTAGCCATAAGTTCTTTTTGACTCTTCAAACTTTTGTTTTATGAGATTATAATATTTTGTATCCTTATCAATCTTTTTATCTTTGTTATTATAATATGTTCTTTTAGGAATTTCCATAACAGAACATAAGGACTTTACCGTATATTCAGTTTTATTGATATTTATATAGTTTGATTTTTGTCTCGCTGTTGCTTTTGAAAAATCAGGAATTTTTTTAAAAGTGTAATTTGTTCTTCAAGAGAAATACTTGCTCTTTTATGTTTGATGGCACAACTTCTTTTGTCTATTGTGATATCTATTCCTTTATTAGTTTTTGTAATCCACATTTCTAATGTTTTCTTTTGTATATTGTATTTTTTACACAATACTACCACCGGAGTATGATTTTGATAATACTCATATAAAACTTCTTTTTTAAAATCAGAAGAATACTGATTAAATATTTGTCCTTTACTTGCCATTTTTATAAATCTCCTTATGTATAGATTATATCATAATTCATTATTATTTGGACACAAAAAAAGAAAGAAACACTATTTTAAATAATATTTCTTTCTTACTCTTTTTTTATTTGAGTGCCAAATTTCCACTCAGTACACTTTACTCTTTTTTATTTTTTAATATTTTGGCTATAAACTTACCTGTTGCGCTATCTTTACATTTAGCAACTTCTTCGGGTGTTCCTGTTGCAATAACTTGCCCGCCAAACTTACCACCCTCGGGCCCTATATCTATAATATAATCTGCTACTTTAATAATATCTAAGTTATGCTCTATTACCACAACAGTATTACCGGCTTGCACAAGTCTTTGCAAAATTGCTATTAAGTTTTGCACATCATACATATGCAACCCAGTTGTTGGCTCGTCTAAAATGTAAACGGTTTTACCAGTGCTTACCTTAGATAACTCGGTAGCAAGTTTTACGCGCTGTGCTTCACCACCACTCATTGTTGTGCTTGGCTGACCTAGTTTTATATACCCCAACCCTACATCGTGCAAAGTTTTAATTTTGTTATATATTTGTGGTTGGTTTACAAAATAATCTAGCGCCTCGTCAACGGTCATTTCTAACACATCATATATATTTTTGCCTTTATATTTAACTTCAAGAGTTTCTTTGTTATAGCGTTTTCCTTTACAATCTTCGCAAGGTACATAAATATCTGGCAAGAAATACATTTCTATCTTTTTTATACCATCACCGCTACAAGTTTCGCAACGCCCACCTGATATATTAAAACTAAATCTACCCGGTGTATAACCCCTTTCTTTTGCGTCTGCGGTTGTTGCAAAAAGTTCGCGTATTTGTGTAAACACACCTGTATAGGTTGCAGGGTTACTGCGTGGGGTGCGACCTATTGGGCTTTGGTCTATTGATATTACTTTATCTACATTTTCTAATCCTAAAATTTGGTCGTATCTGCCTTCACGCATAGTGCTGTGATTTAATCTATTAGAAAGTGCTGGATATAATATATCTATAACTAAACTACTTTTTCCACTACCCGATACACCCGTAACTGCTGTTAGTGTGCCCAATGGAAATTTTACATCAATATTTTTTAAGTTGTTTTCGTGTGCATTTTTTATTTCAATAAAGCCTTTGTCTGTCTTTCGGCGAATTGCTGGCACATCTATATGACGCTGTCCGCTTAGGTATTGACCTGTTATAGACTGCGGACAATCTATTACATCTTGCAACTTACCTTGCACAATCAAACTTCCGCCTTGCCTACCAGCCATTGGACCAATATCAACTATATAGTCGGCTACACGGATTGTGTCTTCGTCGTGTTCTACCACAATTAATGTATTGTCTAAATCGCGTAGTTTTTTCATTGTGTCTATAAGTTTTTCGTTATCGCGCTGGTGCAAACCAATGCTTGGCTCGTCTAAAATGTAAACAACACCAGTTAAACCACTTCCTATTTGCGTAGCAAGTCTTATGCGCTGTGCTTCACCACCACTTAATGTTGCAGAAGTTCGGGCTAGGGTTAAATAACTTAACCCCACATCGCACAAAAACTGCAATCTTGCATTAATCTCTTTTAAAATAGGTTGTGCTATTAAATCTTGCGTTTTGTTTAACTTCAACTTAGCACAAAATTCTTGCAACTCGTCTATTGATAAATTGCATAGTGCGGTTATATTTTTGCCGTTGATTGTTACAGCCGAAGCCACTTCACCTAGTCTATCACCGTGGCAGACACTACAAGGTTGTTCGCGCATATATTTTGCAATTTCGCCTTTTATAAACTCGCTGGTGCTTTCTTGATAGCGTCTTGCTAAGTTGTTTACAATACCTTCAAACGAGCCCTTAAAACTACCCGCAAACTTTTTGGTTTTCCAGTCTATATTTAACTCTTCGCCACTGTTACCAAATAACAAAATGTCTTTTATTTCTTGTGGCAAATCTTTATATGGTGTATCTAAACTAAAATTATACTTACTTGCTAGTGCTTCAAAATAATTGCTGCTAAATAAGTTGTTGTTTATATACCAACCCGTTACATTTAACGCACCTTGTCTTATAGATTTTTGTGGGTCTTTTACTATTAAAGAAGGGTCAATTCGCGAAGTAAACCCCAACCCCTTACATTCGGGACAAGCACCAAAAGGACTGTTAAAACTAAATATTCTTGGTGAAATTTCATCAAAACTATAACCACACTTTTCGCAGGCAAATTTATTGCTAAACAAATAATTATTTGTTGGTGTAACTGCTGCCACCAAACCGTTAGAAAGTTTTAACGATACTTCAACACTTTCGGTTATACGCTTGTTTAAGTCTTCTCGCATTATAATGCGGTCTATAACAACAGAAATGTTGTGCTTTTTGTTTTTATCTAGTTGAATTTCTTCGTCTAGTTGTTTAATTTCGCCATCAACATCTACCCTTACATAACCATCTTTTAATAAATCTTGAAAGAGTTTTGTGTATTCACCCTTTTTGCCCCTTATAATTGGTGCTAATATCATTAGTTTTTCGCCAACAGGAATTTTACTAATTATGTTTTCTACTATTTGGTCTATACTTTGCACATTAATTTCGCAACCGCATTTGGGACAATGCGGAATACCAACACGAGCAAAAAGCAAACGCATATAGTCGTAAATTTCGGTAACCGTTCCTACTGTACTTCGGGGGTTAGATGATGTTGTTTTTTGGTCTATACTAATAGTTGGGCTAAGCCCTTCTATTTTATCTACATCAGGCTTTTGCATTTGACCTAAAAATTGCCTTGCATAACTAGATAAAGACTCAATATATCTGCGTTGTCCTTCGGCAAAAATTGTATCAAAAGCCAAAGTTGTTTTACCACTGCCCGATACACCTGTAAAAACAACAAGTTTGTTGCGTGGAATGTTGACATCTATATTTTTTAAATTGTTTTGTCTTGCCCCACGAATAATAATCTCTTTTTGCATTATTTAGGTTCCTCCTTTAACATTTTTCGCAATGCGTTTAACTGTTCACGCAATTCTATGGCTTGCTCGAAATCTAGTTGCTTACTTGCAGCAAACATCAAGCCTTTTATGCGCTCTATCTCTTTTGTTAGTTCCACCGCATTTTTAGTTGTAGATGTATCTACTTTTTTAGTTATTTCAATACTATTTTTTACTTCTTTTATAATTGTTTTTGGTGTGATGTTATGTGCTTTATTATAATCATCTTGAATTTTTCGACGGCGCTGGGTTTCGGTGATTGCCCTATCCATAGATTCGGTTATATTATCTGCATACATTATAACTCGTGCTTCGCTGTTACGCGCTGCCCTACCAATAATTTGAATAAGTGATTTATCACTACGCAAAAAGCCTTCTTTGTCGGCATCTAGTATAGCCACAAGTTTAACCTCGGGCAAGTCTAACCCTTCACGCAATAGGTTTATACCCACAATTACATCAAAATCGCCTTTACGAAGACCGTTTATAATTTCTATGCGTTCTAGTGTATCTATTTCACTATGCAAATACTTAACCTTTAAGCCGTGCTCTATTAAAAATTTTGTAAGGTCTTCTGCCATTTTTTTAGTTAGTGTTGTTACTAACGCCCTGCCATTAGTTTTTACAACTTCATTAATCTGCCCAATTAAGTCATCTATTTGCAACTTTGTTGGTTTAACTTCTACTGGTGGGTCTAATAAACCTGTTGGGCGAATAATTTGCTCTACTACTTGCCCTGCATTTTCTAACTCATAATCGGCAGGTGTAGCCGAAACACAAATAAGTTGCCCTATCTTTTTATCAAACTCGTCAAACTTTAATGGGCGGTTGTCGTAAGCGGCTGACAACCTAAAACCGTAATCAACAAGGTTTTTCTTGCGGGCTTTATCACCATTATACATACCCCTAATTTGTGGTATTGTCATGTGTGATTCGTCTATAAAAGTTATAAAATCTTTTGGGAAATAGTCTAACAAAACATACGGCGTAGAACCTGCTTTTCGGTTATCGAAATAGCGTGAATAGTTTTCTATACCGCTGCAATAGCCTACTTCTTGAATCATTTCTATATCGTGCGCAACTCGCTCTTTTAGTCGTTGTGCTTCTATTAGTTTATTTTGCAATTTAAAACGCTCTACTTCAATTTCGGCATCCTGCTGAATTTCTTTTAAAGCGCGCGCTACATTATCTTGGGTTATGCTAAAATGCGTTGCTGGAAACAATACAAAGTGTTGCAATACTGCCACAGTTTTGCCTGTTGTTACATCAAACTCGGTTATACGCTCGACTGTATCGCCAAAAAATTCCACCTTAACTGCAATTTCACTGCTATATGAAGGGAAAATATCTAGTGTGTCGCCGTGAAGTCTAAAAGTGGAACGCCTAAAATCTAAAACAGTACGCTCGTATCGCATTGCTATAAGTTGCGAAACGATATGTTTTAAATCTACCACTTCACCCGGGCGAAGTGCTATACCATTTTCTAAATAGTTGCGTGGGTCACCTAAACCATATATGCACGAAACCGAAGACACAACTATAACATCGCGGCGTTCTAATAACGAACATGTTGCCGAATGCCTAAGTTTATCTATTTCGTCGTTTAATGATTCATCTTTTTCTATATAAGTGTCGGTGCTAGGAATATATGCCTCGGGCTGATAATAATCATAATAAGATACAAAGTATTCCACTCGGTTTTCAGGAAAGAACTCTCTAAACTCGTTGCAAAGTTGTGCAGCCAAAGTTTTGTTATGTGCAAGCACAAGTGCTGGGCGGTTTAGTTGTGCTATAACATTTGCCATAGTAAATGTTTTTCCGCTACCTGTTACACCTAACAAAACTTGTTCTCTTAAACCATCGTTTACACCTTCTACCAACTTTTGTATGGCTTGTGGTTGATCGCCTGTTGGCTTGTATTTAGAAACAAGTTTAAAGTCCATAAAAAACCCCTTTTTAGTTATCTTTTAATTATATCACTACAAAAAAGTATTTGCAATACTAAACGGCATATTTACAAATTGTTCCAAAAAAAGAAAAAAGCCAAACTATAACTTTGGCTTTTTTTATAATAAACTATTCAGTTTTTTCGGTTTTAGCTGGTTGTTCTTCGGCTTTTTCGGTTTTCTTTGTATTTACTTTAATTTTACCTTTTGTTGGTCTTACAAAGAAGAATATTACACCTGCAAGAATTACTAATGCTAATATAATTAGTATAGTACCCCAAACTGTTGTGCTTGTAACTTTTGTTGAGCCTTCGGCTTCTACTTTGAATGTTTTTGTTACAGCGTATGAAGTGTTGCCTGCTTTGTCTGTTGCTGTAATTGTAACAACATAGTTACCTGCTTCTAACTCTTTCCAAGTCATTGCAGTGCTTGTTGTTTCGGTTGCAGAAACAGAAGTGCCATCTTTTGTAAGTTTTATTGTAAAGTTCATACTAGCAGAATCATAACCATAATCTGTGCCGTCATCAGTTGCTTTTAATTTTGTTAAATCAATAGCAAACTCGCCTTTTTCACCAGATTTAATTTTGATGTTCTTTGTTAAATCTTGGTCACCAACTGATACAATAGGTGCTACGCAATCACCTACATTATATACTAATGTTGCGGTTGCTTCGTTGTTTGCATTATCTACAACTGTATAAACTACATTAATCTTACCGTCTTTTGTTGCAGTAAATTTAAGTTTGTTTAGGTCTAGGTCGTCATCAGGAGATTGAGAGTAAGACCATAGTTCTTCGCTGTCGTTTTGATATGTTGCAGTTATCTTTAATGTTTTAACACCACTGCCCTCATAACCAAGTGCTGCATCGTCTGCTGTTGCAAACCAGTCAACTACAATTTCGGCTGTTCCGTCTGTACCAAGTGGAATGTTGCGGTCACTTAAACCGTTGCCAGAGATTGTAAATTGAGGTTTTGTTGTGTCTGTTACTACTATGCTTGCAGTTTGATAAGCGTTAACATTTATGCATTTTGCTGGGTCGGTGTTGTCGCCATATACCCAAATTTTTAAGTCAACATTGCCCAAAGCTTTTATAGAAGTTGGGGTGTTGCCCGCACTAAACTCACCTGTTACTAATATAATAGATGTGTTTTGTGCTATATCATTGTCATTTATAAATGTAACAATATTTGTTTCGTTTATTGTTGCATCTGTAATTAACAATGTGTTGTAGTCTTTAGCTTCGCCGTCTAATGTTACTTTTACTACATCAGCAAGTTCAATGTTTTCACCCATATTTGCACTTGTGTTTAAACCACTTAGTGTAAAGCCCGGTGTAGAACTAGATTCTGATTTAACTTGATAGGTGTAAATAGATTGGTTGTTGTTTGAATCGGTTGCTGTGTAAGTAATTGTGTAAATACCACTGTTTACTAATGTAAATTTAAGTTGGTCGTTTGTTACTTTTGCTTCGTATTCATCAGAAGAATTCTTTAAACCAAATATAGATTTAGATAAAACTGTGTTTGCACCATTTTTAACTAAAACATCTAAGGTTACTTGTGAGTCTGCATCAACAACAGAAATTGGTAATACAGAAATTTCTTCACCACGAGTTTTTACGAAATCTGCATCAACCTTACTGTCTATTTCGGTTGTGTTAAATACAGGTGCTGTGTGATCGCTGTTGTAGTTTAAAACTGTAATTTCTTTTGGAACTGTTATTTCGTTGCCAAAAATGTCTTTTAAGTATAAAGATACTTCTATCTTGTCGCCTGCTGTAGCATCGCTAGGAATAACAACGCTGTATGTACCGTCTGTGTTTTGTTTTACATCAATAACTGCATCGGTGCTAACAAGTTTTGCAGTAACAGTTTTGTATAATCTTGTATCTGCTTCTTTACCAAAGTATTTAGAGAAAGCTTCGGCTGTGCTTGTAAATTTATCACTAGCTGTTGTTGTAAAGTTTAGTGTTGTGCCTGCTTTTGCTTCTACTGGCAAACCATTTAATGCACCACTTAGTGTTACATCTGTTTTGTCAAGTTCGGCAAGAACAGTAACTTCAAAAGACCTATTTACGCGTTGGCTTGTGTTGTCTTTGTAAGAAACTTGGTAGTTAATGTTGTAAGTGCCAACTTCTTTAAATTCGTAGTCTGTTGCAACTGTGTGATAGTCATCGCTTGCTGCTAGACTGTTGATTGTAAATGTGTAGTTTAATTCGTAATCGCCATAAGAAGAAGCAATTATTGCAGGAATGTTTAATTTTGTGCCTTGCTTAATGTATGTTGGAATTAAGTATTCGGCATCAGTTGTGTTTTTGTAAAGTTCTTCTTTATCAATAGTTTCTGGGTCGTATGTTGTGTCTATTAATTTTAAGCCCAAAGTTTTACTTGATAACGAAGCTTGAACTTCTTGTGTTGTTTGTGTTATTGTGTTGCCAAAAATGTCTGTGCAAGTGTATGTAAAGCGATATGTACCAACTTTTGTTGGGGTAAACTTATAGTTACTAATATCTTGCGCATCAGCAACTGGTTCTGGTGTTAATTTAGAAGGGTTGTAATAATCAACAGCAACTGAATTATATGTGTTAACAGTTGTGTCTTTTTGTGAGTTGATTACAACTGGTGTTGGTAGAGTTGTTTCTACACCAACATTTAAAGTTAAGCCTTCTAGCGAACCATTTTTCCATTCATTAATTTTTAATGTTACATCTTTTGCTGGGTCGAATTGACTTGTTGTAACTACATTAAAACTAGATGATTGTGCTATAACTTGGTTTGTGTTTTTGTAAGTGTATTCGTACTTAACTTTGTAACTACCAGTTGCAGTATCACCTGTTGGAACAGTGTATTCTAAGTATTTTGTTCCGTCTGTTTCGGTTTTTTGTGTAGGTGTTGCAGATTCGCCCTTAGAGTTGATAACAGTAACACTTAATGTGCCTAAGGTGGCATCACTACTAGAAATTGGGTTTTCGGTGTCGCCATCAACAATTACGCTTGGATAACCAAATTTAATTGTTTGACCTGGGTTTACATTTTCGGGCATAACATATTTTGTGTTTTCTTCTGCAATATTAGCAAAAGCAACTGTGGCTGATGTAAATTCTACAACTACCCTTTTAGATGTTGTAACATCACCATTTACAACAGAATATGTGATGTAGTATTTACCCGAGTAAACACTTGGAACAAGTAAGTATGCCCCGTGTAAATCTTCTGTAACTTGGCTGTCAGGGAAAACATCAACATTTTGCCCCGAAGAGTTTTTTGCCTTAACTGTTGCAGTAGTTGGTGTAACAATAGGCAAAACCACACCCTTAACTGTATTGCCATCAGCAGTGTATTCTGCTACATCGTTTAATGTGTATGTAGGGTGATAGTTTGTGATAGAGATTACCGAACCTGTATAACTGCTAGCAGCGTTTGCATAGTTTGATGCACTGGTTGAAGATAAAGTAAACAAACCAAAGCAAAAAATGCAAGCAAGTGCTGCAAGTATATAACCAATTCGGCTAACAACTTTGCTAGTAAATTTCATTAGAATTCTCCTTGTGTTATAAAGTTTTTAACATTGATATTGTATAACATTGGGGTATTTTTGTCAACGAATTTAGTACACATTTTTTAAGTAAATTGCATTATGCTGACAAATACATTTTTTGCATGTCAAAAACTTTTATGCTGACGAAAAAAAACGAAATTTAAAACATTGTGTAACCTAAATTTTATATACTATGCAGTACTATGCAAAACCTGTTTTTGCGCACAAATATGCCCTTATTTTAGGCTTTTTATGCATACTACCCTGTTTTATAACAAAAAAGCCCCCAACTTTTAGATTGGGGCTTTTATTTTAGTAGTTACAACTATTTTTCTTTTTATAACAACAACAGAAGAATAATAACAATATTAAAATTGTACAAAGGTCTAAACCGCAATTTAATATGCCACAGTTTAACAAGACATATACTATTACAAGTAAAGTTAAAACATCGCAACTCGAATTTTTGCTGCCACAGCCATTATCACCACAACAGCCTGTGCCAAATAGTTTACCAAACATATATTCTTTTGAACCTCCTAAACTAATCGTAAAGTAAATATTTATGTATTTATCTTTTGTATATTAAAAAACTTTTCGGCGTTATCTCTACATAGCCATTTTATTAAACAACAATTTAAAATGTTACAATTTTTTTGCCAAAACTTGCCCAGTTGTTGTATCTATAATGATATTATACATATCACCACTACTAGATACAATATTAACTATCCAAAAATAAAGGTGTGCGTTGTCGTCTTTGTTTAAAACTTGAATAAAACATTCATATGTCAAACTTTTATCTATTTCTGGTTTAGTGGCTATTACTTCGTCAACAGCAATATCTAATGCTGTGGTGCTATTTATTAAAAAATTGTTTGAAACATTGTTTAAACTAGCCACTTCGGTATTATCGGCTAATTTTATATAAACAAAAATTTTACTATCTGCACTTACTGCTATTTCTAAATCGGTATCTAGTGTATTATCATAAGGGTTTGGGCTAAATGCGCCTTCGTAGGTTTTGTCATCAATTTCTATACAATATTGAAGTTCGTTAAAACTTACATCTCCCCTTTTTTGCACCGAAACTATTGTATAATCTACCATTTTATTTGCCACACCGTCTAGTTTATATGGTTGTTCGCGCTTGCCACTAAAAAGATTTACATAAAAGTTGTTTGTTTCGCCAACAAAATAACAAGAACAATCTTCCGAAACATTCGACTTTATATAAGTGTTTATATCTGCCCCCGAACAACCAGTAAGTGTTAGTGCAAAAAAACAAAAAATTGGCAATAGATAAAAAATCTTCTTCATATTCACCTCGCATAATAATATATTAAAGAAAACTTATAAATATCTCGCTTTGCCAAAATTTGCTATAAAAAGAAAATAATAGACTTATTCGTCTATCATTTGCATACGCTTTTTATATTTGCCTTCTAGTGCTTGTGTATTTAAAAAGTTATTTACCATTTGTTTTGCACCAAAGGTTGTGCCAAACCTGCCACGCAACACCAAAACATTTATGTCATTGTGCTGGCGTGCTAGTTTAGCAATTTTAGGGCTAGTACACAACCCCGCGCGAATACCTTTAAAGCGGTTTGCACATATACTCATACCTATACCGCTGCCACATATTAATATGCCTTTATTTTGTTTATCTTCTAAAACCTTTTTAACTAACAACTTTGCATATATAGGAAAATCAGTGCTTTGTGTGCTATCTGTACCTAAATCGGTGCATTCTACACCCTTTTTATTTAAATATTCTATTATTTTTTGTTTACGCAAAAAACCTGCGTGGTCGCTTGCAATATATAACATAACAACACCTCTTTTATTAATTTTAACAAACCTAACAAACAAAAGCAACCAATATAAACAAAAAACAAAAGTAAAATTACTTTTGCTTTTTATCTTCTTTTTTATTTTTATATTCCATTAAAGGTGAAGTGTTTTTTCTAACAGGAATAGGCTCAATTTCGTCTAGCCTTACATTTCGGGTATTAGTATTTTTGTTTGCCTTCTTCTTTTTAGGTAAATCATACTCGTCATCTGAATTTTGAAGTATAAATCTTGTTTTTAAAGGCTCGGCTTCTTTTGCCTTTATGTATTGAACAACTATTATTAATAGCAATATAACAAACAATACACAACCACCAGCAATTATTATAATGCTATAATCAAAATTACGCTCGAACACAGCCTTTATAGATAAATCACCAAGCATTGTTAAATTAAACTGTTTGTCGGTGCTAATAATTTGGTCATCATACGACCAACCAACAAAACTGCAATTATTATTTGCGGTTGCTGTTAATATAATTTGGTCGCCAAGACCATTATTCCCACTTACCTCTACACTACCATATTTTGTATTGTTGGTAACTATTTTAACGGTAAATAATGGCGAGAATATTGCCTTATATTGTTGTGAAGTTTGCCCAACAGTTAAAGATAACTGGTTATTTGTAGAAACAATTTGCCCATCTTTTTGCCAACCACTAAATTTATACCCCTGATTAGCAGTTGCTACCAAAGTTACTACTGTGCCAATATTGTAGTTGCCCATTCCGCTTACATAACCTGCTTGCTCGTCATTTACTTCGGCTATAATATAACCTATATGAGCAGTTTTACAAATTATGTCTTTTTCGCCATCTACTAATATTGATAACTCTTTGTTAGAAGATATAAATTCTTCTTGCCTTAATGCTTTGTTATAATTATACCAACCAATAAACTGATAACCCGAATTTACTACTACATTCAATTGTAGTGTAGTGCCATAAGGATAATATTTGTTATACACACCGCTAACGGCTGCCGAATCTGGAATGTTTTTTGTAACTTCTATTTTATATTCGGCTGGTCTAAAAATTGCCTGAACGCTTGTATTTTTTACAATAGGCATATTTATAGTGTTTCCGTCTTTATAAGGCACGCCATTAATTATAAAGTGGCTAAATATATACCTTTTAGCAATGTTTGGATTTTTTGTTTGTGATGCATCTAATAAAATTACTTGTAACACATCTTTATATTTATATTCAAAGGCTTGGTCGATATTGCTATCACTATATACTGTCCAACCATTATAATTAAACCTAAAATCACCATAGTTTGCATTATTAATGCTAAAAGTAACTAAATATGTTTTTACTTTAAAGAATGCTGTTATATACACATCGGAACGCAAGTTTTGTATGCTTCCTGTTCCATCATTGTTTAAAGTTATTAAATTATTTGCACTATTTGATGTGATTTGCCAATTTTTAAACTCGTATCCTGCTGGACATATAATGCTAAACGAAACATCATCATCGTAGTTATATACACCGCTGTTATTTGTTTGATTAACAAAGTTTGTGTTAAATATTGCATTGTCGTCGCCAACACCTGCAAAAATAACACTAAAACTAGCAAGTTTAAAGTTGGCAGTGGCATCAAAGGCAGAAGTTATAACCCTATTTAATGTAGCATTTGTGCTAATAATATTATTTAAACTATCTGTCCAGTTTACAAACACATATCCATAATTTGGTGTAGCCACACTTTCGATATTCGAGTTATATTCAACTTCGCCACCATTATAACTAATGCTGCCATTTGCACCCGCAGTAAGCGTAACTAAATATTTATCAATTTGTATAACAGGCGTTAGTGTTACATTACCACTTAACCCTTGCTTTGTTATTGTGGTAGATGTTAAATCCCATACTTCACTACTGTCACCCAAATAGTTTAATTGCCAACTAACAAAGTGATAACCTGTTGCAATATTTTCTAAATTTATAGTAAACTCGCCATCAAAGTCTATGTTTGTTTGCAAAACACTAACATTAGGGTTTGTAAATTTAGCAGTATATTTATCGGTTGTAACATTTAATGTAACAGTATAAGATTTTTTAATTAAAACCGGTGTTATAACATAGTTGTTATAGTCTTCTATTACAAAAGTGCTAACACCTGTGTTTAAGTTTAATGTAGGCATATTGTCGGCACTTATGCTATAATAACCCAAACTATAATTACTATCTATATTATACACATTTATATTTACAGCCGAGCCAAAAGCAGCATTTAAAACTTGTTCTACTTCTGCCCCGCCATTTACACTAAACTTGGTAGTAACTAAATTGTTTAAACTAGCATCTTGCGGATTATTAACTGTTATAGAGTATGTTTTTGCAACAAATACAAACGAGATGTTTTCGTTGCCACTTACATTTAATATAACCGAATTATTGTCTATTGTTAGTGTTGTGCCTAAGTTTGATGTAACAGTATCTAACATATACCCCGCCTTTGGCAAGGCTGTTAATTTAATATAATCGCCAATGCGTGCTTGTGTGGAAGAAGTGTTTTCGGTGCTAACATCTGCCCACACTATGCTAGAAAGATTGTTATTAAGTGGATTTTGTATAGACACACTACCGTAGTTTGCATCATTTGAAAACGCACTTATTGTATAAAACATATAATCGTAAACCGCTGTGTAAACACAATCAGTTGTGATAAACAATGTAGGAGATTGATATTCACCAACTACCGAATCTTTACTTTCGGCTATATTTGTGGCAATAGTGCTAGACTGCCACTCTACAAACTTATATTCGGCACCACTAACTGCCGTTTCTATAACTACACTTTTGCCTTGTTCAATATAAAACTGGTTGCCTGCAATTATTACTGGCGTGTACCAATGAATTGTTGTTGTTTCTTGCCCTAGTGTATCAAAGCCCGAAAAGTTTACTGTTGCTGGGGCGTTTCCGTTTAATGACTGAATATTTAATTCTACTTTTGCAAGTGGATTTACGCGCACAAGGTATGGAAAACCGTTATTTACCGAAGGACCCATACGCCATATACTTGTAGGGGTATCGCCCCTAGTATATGGTGTGTATGTTCCAGTTGACATATAGGTTATAGAATATCTGTTGTTATAACTACCTATACTGCTTGGTGCTAATTGACTTAAAGTACGCGAAATACCCGCTTGGGTGGTTTCGGTGGTATATACTTGTTCGCCAAAATAGAAGTTATATTGGTATTTATCTTTCGCAATATTGCATACACCAACAATACCACCAACATTTGCACCACTATTTAATCTTGCTACGCTGGCTGTGTTTATACTAGAACTAACTACGCACGAAGACGAAATTTCCACAGCCTTACCAACAAGCCCACCAACGCAAGCCTCGCTATCTATGGCATACACCGCAATATTACCTAATGTGTTATCTACACCATAACTTACTTGTGGTATATTAACACTTTCGCCCTGCGAGTTATAGCAGTTATAAACCACTGCCCCGTCTTTTACAGCACCACACAAACCACCTACATAAGTTCCGCCGTGTACAAAACCAGTGTTATAACATTCTTGCATAACAGCAGAAGCAACAGCATCGGCAACTACCGCCCTATTAGATGTTATATCTATTGTAGTGCTTGGGTTGGCATCACCCACAAAACTACCAACCATTGCACCAGTATAATAAGCATTTGTATTTATTTTTGTATTGTATAAACCAAGTAGTTTAATAATAGGGTTGCAAGTGTGTACTACACTTAAAGAGTCGGTATATACATAATAACTTACAAAACCAAACAAGCCCGCAGTAGTATCTAACAAAATTTCGTCTTGACTATTAGAAGTGTTAGAAAAAGTATAATCTGATTTATAAAATAGGTTTATAGTTAAGCCATAAATAGAATATCCGTTACCATTAAAAACGCCACAAAATGGTATTGCGTTTACATCTAACCCCGAGCTTAGCCCACCAATAGGTGCCCAATTATACCCCGACAAATTGATATGCGAAGTTAAGATGTAACTAGCACTAGCAAAATCTTCGTTATGTGCTATGTTTACATAATAACTAAGCCTTATTAAGTCGTTGGCATCACTTATTTTATAAGGGTTTGAAGATGGATTATAAACTGTGCCATCTAATGTGCTAAAATTAGCCCCTATACTATTAAATTTATCTGTTAGCACACTTGTGTTTGTTAAATCAACCAAACTTTCTTCGGCATTAACCACCTCGGTTTTATTAGGTTTAACAAAAATTAGTGTAAACAAGCCCAACGATATAACAATGCAAAACAATATTGCCCAAATATGTTTAACATTTTTTGTCGTTAAAAGCATACTGTTCCTCCTATGTTTTATTTCTTTAATGGAAATAATACTTCTATATTTGCATTTTGCACATACCCAAGATATTCGGGTGCGAAACGCCTGCTATCTATTTTAAAGCCATCTCCGTGAAAATCACTTCCACCAGTTTTTAAAAGATTGTGTTTATCACAAAACTTGCTTAACCACAAACAGTTTTCTTTTGTAAATTTTTTGTGCACACATTCAAAACCGTCTAAAATGTTTAAAGAATTTAGTTCTTTTATTAGTTTTTTAGGGTTTGGCTCGTTATACACCTTAAATGCGTGCGCAAACGACACAAGCCCGCCTGCTTCGTGCACTTTTTGGCAAGCTGTTTGAATTGATGGTGTTTTTTCCATTATATCACTGCAATAAAACAAAGCCCCCGGCTTTACCACATGGTCGCGGTAAAAGTTATCTGCTTTGTTTATGCCCAACTGCTTATAGCGTTCTAAATTTTGTGGATATTTTGCCAAATCATTAAAGAAAGTTTTGTGTGCAGTGCGTAGTTTTGGGTTAAATTTTAACCCCGGTGTATATTTAAAACCAAGCCTTTCACCTATTTCTTTTAATATCTCTATTCGCTTTTCTTCTAGCGAATTTTGATATTCTTGTTTTAAGTTATCCCATTTATATAGTTTATCTAAATCAAAGTCATACGCTAATATTTCATACTTTTTGCCATTAAAAGTAACCGCTATTTCGCAACCATTAATGACTTTTCCGTTAAAGTTTTTGTTTGCACCCATATCTCGCACTTCAAAGTTGGCATCTAACACATCGTGGTCGGTAAAAGATATAACCTCTAACCCGCGCTTTTGTGCATAACTTAACAGTTCGGGCACGCTGTACATACCATCGGAATATTGTGTATGTATATGCAAATCTATTAATTGACCATCTTGGTATAATTTATTATACATTAATATCCCCCTCCTAACCAAAGATAAAGTAACCACTAATGTTGATTGATGCGTTGTTGTGTGTAATGCCTTGAATTAATATAGTAACACTTTGACCGTCTTGCAAGGTTAAGTCAAACTCGTTGCTGGTGCTAGAAACACCTGTTGACTGGTTTTGCATTGTAATGTTTTGAGTAATGTTAATTAAGAATGTTAGTGTATAGTCTGTTCCATCGGCATCGGCAAATAATTCTATTGGATAACCTTGTGCCGAAGTCTTTGCAGTGTTAACTACTTCTTGACTTAATTTTAATGTTTCTATATCGTTTGTTTCTTTATTTTTAAATTGCAACGAACCATTTAAAATGTTTGCTTGAATATCTGCATCTGCAACACTACTGTCTATTTTTAAGTAAACGCGTTGTACAAAGTTGTATGTAAACACAATTTTAATGCTTGTGTGCACTTCGCCACTTTCGGTTGCTGTTAGTACTATGCTTTGTGGATCTTCTGTAACTTTATAGTTATTAGAAATTTTTTGGTTTGTGGTTGCATCTAAAACATCTAAGCCTACTAATATTAAATCTTTACTATTTACAGTAATTCTTTGTGTAGCACTAAAAATTAATGTGCGACCATAAGGTAAAGTTATGGTTGAAGTTGTGTTAGATGAAGTGTCAAAGTTTAGATTTAAGTTTGTGGACTGACTGTTATCACGCGCGGTTATACCTTGTGTTGCAAAAGTGCTAGAACCGCTTGCTAGTGTGTTTGCATCAGATACAAAACTTATAGTAAAGTTGCGTAGTTCGAAATATGCATATAGTGTGGTGTTTGTATTTAAAGTTAATGTATAACTACCGCTATTTTTATAACCTTCGGCAACTGTACCTAAAAAGCCCGAATTTGCACTAGCCACGGTGCTAAAACCTAACAACCTGTGACCATAATCTAATGCTGTGGCGCTTACTGTAACAGAAGAGCCTAACACATAACTATATACATTATTGCTGTTATTTGCATTAATTTGGTTTTGAGTGGATACCGAAATTTCTGCCGAACTTACTATATTAGTTGTGCCACTATAACAAGGAACAACTGTCAACATAATATTTACTGGGTATAACACAACCCTTAATGTAACTTGGTTGTTTGTTAAGGTTAGTATGGTATTATTTGCCTGTTGATATAAGTATTTAACTAATGTATCTTGGCTAAATAAGGTATAACTTTCTTCGGCAACTAAATCGTTGTAATTTATTATTGTTGTAAAGTTAGAACCGTTATCAAACGAAACATCTACACTTCTTAAACCATAGCACATATTAAAGTTATCGGTTGTATCTAGGGTTATGGTTGTTTGGTCGATGTTGTTATAGTAAGTAACATTTTGATAATTTGCTGGTGTAAAGGTTATTCCTTCGTTAAGTGTGGTATATTGTGCACCGTTTAACACCGCAGCAACTGGTGTTATGTTTATGTTTATATACTCTATTTCAATAACTGCGTTAACATTTTGTGTTGGAATGTTAAAGTTGTAGTAATAAATATTGTTTGCGTTTGTACTTACATTTACTTCTTCGTTATTGATAGTAAGTTTAAACAACTTATAACCATATTGATAGTTTGGAATAAAGCAAATACTTGCAAGTGTGTTATATGGTGCCGAAACACTTAAAACATCGCTATCTATACTGCTTACTTCTGCCCCACTATCTAATTTTACTAATACTTTTGCAAGTGAGAATTGTAAAGTATCGTTATTGTTTTGTGGGCTGTATAGGTGTGTACTAGCGGTTATAGTAAAGTCGTTTAATTTAAAGTTTGCGGTTAATTTTAAGTTGTATATACTATCTAATGTAGAATTGTTTGATGGAATAAATGTAGAAATTAAAATATTTGAAGCATCTTTATTAATTGTTTGTGTATTAGAACCAAATTCAAAAGTCCAATCTTCTAACGACCTTAATTCTACACCATTTACTGTGGCATTAGTCATATCTACCGACAACAAAAGCCCATTAGGAACAGAATATTCAAACACACCACTAGCGTCTTGGTTGCTATTTACGCTTATAGTGTTGCCACTTATACCAAACTGAACACTTGCAGTAGGAAGATTATTTGTGCCTATTGTGTTTAAACTTAGTGTTAGGTTAAATTGTCTTTCAAACTGAATTTGTAAGTCGAATACATTTGTAGTAAACGCTTCGGCATCGCCTACTTTTAGTGTATAAACTATGTTGTTTTGATTTTGTACAACGCTTTCCCAATAGCCATATACATTATCTACATCGGTACCAATTAAATTGTATGTTGCCGAAGCCGAACTTGTTTTATATGCTATGCCCTTAAATGATAATTCGTCTATGTTTGTTGCAACTGTTATGGTTATAACACTATTTATATCATAATCGTTGTCAATTTTTGTGCCTTCGTAAGTTACTGTTACGGCATCATTATTTGTATAACTTGTGCTAAAATCTGCAAATAATGTATCTATACCAACTGTATATGTTTTTATAAAGCGCGCTTCTAGGTATAAATAATCGGTTACATTTTGTGTAAATATTGCATTTTCGTTGTAAAGTGTGGCGTTTTCGTCATTTAATATTGGTTTGCCTGTTATAGACAACCTAACTGCATACCACCCTAAAAATCTGTAGCCTGGGTTTAATTCTGCTTTAAAAGTTGCTTCGGTGCCAAGTGTAGTAACAGCCGATTTGCGCTGTGTTGTGCTTCCACTTAGTGTAAAATAATAATCACCCGCATCATTTAATGTTGTATAAAGGTTTATGCTAGTGTTTTTTACAAATATCTTTAATGTAGGAAAACCATTATTTAAGTAGTTAGATTTAAACCAAATACCCGATAGATTTTGAGCACTATAAAAACTAAATCCTACAAAGGTTTCGGTTTGGCGCATTGCTTGCAAAGTATCTATTTTAGTGCCATAACTTTGTGCTTGTTGTGCTGTATAATATGCATTTGTTATATTAACATTAGAGCCAGCACCAACTAAACTATTAGTTGCAGTGCCAATATTATATGCCCTAGCAATATTTGCATAATTTGCATTACCCACTAAACCTGCAACATTGTTTTTACCTGCCACCGCACCTGTGTTATAAACATCGTTTATGGTGCAAACGGTATTGCCTGTTACATTAACAGCACCAACTAGCCCACCAACATTCTGTCCGCCACTAACCGAACTTGCATTATTATAGCACGCAGTAAGTGTTGTTCCGTTATCCATTACACTAACAAGCCCACCAGCATAAGCACCAGCGGTTGTCCAGTTTGTGCTTGTTATTGCAAGGTTTTTAATAGTTGCACCACTTGCATAACCAAACACACCAACAAGCCCTGTGTTTGCACTAGATGCGTTTATTATTGAATAACCATTGCCGTCAAATGTTCCACTAAAAGCAAAAGTACCTAAAATGTTATTATATAAACCAATAGGCGTCCAAACAGTTACACCCGATAAGTCAATATTGCTAGCAAGTTGAATATATTTACCGCTGTATGTTTCGCCGTTTAAAACATTGTTAGAAACAGCTATTAAATCTTGTGGCGTAGATAACATATATGGGCTAGATTGTGTACCACTGCCCGATATTGCTAATTTTGCCACACTAGATAGCGAACCCGAGTTTATGCTAGCACTTTGTGGTACGCAAACATTTATAGCAGGGCGAATTTCATATTTTGCACTACTTTGCCCGCCATTTAACACACCATTTTTGTTTATGTAAACAACTTTTCCGTCTAAGGTATTGCTTCGAAGACAAGCATTATTGCTTTGGCGGTAGAACATAGACAAATTCCACAAACCACTGCTTACCTTATTTGCACCTAAACTGTCGTTATTAAAACTGTTTACTCGGTTAAGTGAAGCGTTATCACCTAAAAGATAACCACCAACTTCGTATGCACTAGGCAACCAAACTTTGTCGTTATAAATTATATCATTGTTTGTGATTTCTAAATTATCTGTGGTATTTAGTGCAATATTTTGCATACCATTTATTTGATAACTTACTTGCTTGTCGCCACCGCAAATAATATAATCTTCAAAGTTTTGATAACCAATATTAGATATTAATTTGTTGTAAAAAGGTCCGTTTAAATATTCACGGATTTGGGTTTGTAGTTCTTCGGCGTTTTTGGCATTAAAACTGCCCGAATAAACACTATCAACACAATAAAGTGTTAAGATGTTGTTTTGCCTATAAACAACTTCCCAAGTGTATCCACCCAACGAAACCAAAACACCATCTACACCGCTAGCATTACCAAGTGCAACATTGTTGCCATATTTAAAACTTGCTTGTGATAGGTCGTTTAAAATATTTTGGTTCCATCCATTATTAGATATTAACGCCTGTTTAGACAGATTTGTTATGCTTCCGTCATTTTTTGTGCTAACCGTAGTTTTTGGCAACCACAAAATAGCAAACGAAATAGCAAAAATGCACAAAACACAAATAGCCATTGCTATAAAGTACTTTGCACTTATTTTTTGCCTTTTATTTGTATGATTTATAGACATACAACTTCCCCCTGTTTTTTACAACATAATAAACTAATGTTAGTTTATCTCATTTAACCAAAAAGTTTCTGTTACTCGTAAATTTTTTCGTCTAAATAAGTAGCCATAAAGTCTGCCATATGGCACAACACCGCAACTGGATAATTATAATAAGCCTTTGCCATCATCATTGAAGCACCACCCATTACTCGTGCATCAAAGCCACCCATATGCCAATTTATTGCCATTGCTTCTTCGCGTGTTAGTTTTAAAAAACCACTTATCATATACACCGACTTTTCACCGTGCCCAAATGGTAAATTATCGTCAGATGTATAATAAGGTTTTTGAACCCAATTATTTTCTATTTTTACATTTCGCATTTCGCTTTTATAAATATCAACCTTGCATATATCGTGCAAAAGTGCAATAATTGCAACGCTTTCGTTAGATATAACTTTTTCGCGTTCCTTTCCATATTGGTTGTCTAACAAGTTTTTAAATCTGTTATACACATTAACCGAGTGTGCACAAAGCCCGCCTGTGCAGTTATTGTGAAATCTTGTGCTAGCGGGTGCTGTAAAGAAATCGGATTTTTGCAACCACTCTAACAATTCTTTACTGCCTTCGCGTTTGATGTTTGTTGTGTATATATCTAAAAACTGCTGTTTTGCATCTTCTATGGACATAAAAATCCCCCTTATTATAAAAACAAAATGCTGATATAATCTAGTTTACAAAATCAGACTTTTTTTGTCAAACTAAAATAGCAAATAATTGCTATAATATGCCGATTTTTAACAAAGAAAAAACAACCCACTTTTGTAGTAGATTGCTTTTATTTTAATACTTTCGCATAGTAAATTGCATACCTTCTGCCCAACCGCAACCATCACCTTTGCAATGTCCATTTGCTTGGCAATATTGCTTGTCTTTATAGTGTTCTAGCATCTTTATATATTCTTTATTTGCTACTTGTGTTTTTCTTAAATTTTTTATGTGTTCCGATTCGTCTGCGTTTATTTTAGCATAATGAACAATGTGTTGTGCATCATTATTTGCATCATCTAAGCCCTTAATGTATGTCTTTAAATTATTTTGCACTACGGTGTTAATTTCAAACTGTGCCATAGCGCAATCGCGTTCGTACAAAACACGCAAAAAGTCGGTTATGTTTCCACATTCGGTCATAGTGCCTAAACTGCCCTGTGGATAGCGGTTTTTATACTTTTGGTAAATAGCATCAACTTCGGCTTGCTTTTTTAAGTTGTCTTTAAGCATTGGTGGCATATAAAACTCTAATTCGTCAGTGTTATCTGGCAAATTGTAGTTGCAGTTTAAAAAGCGATGCCTTTCCATTTGACCTGCGCAGGCAATACTGCATTTATAACTCATACAATAGTTATAGCCAAATTCGTTTGGGCGTGGCGGTTGCTTTTTAAAGAATGCAAAACCGCGGTCAAAATGGTCTTCTAGCCCCGGCATAACAAGCCCATAATTTTCCATAAAGTTAGTAAAATCTTTTAAATCGGGTTGCATAAAGTTGCAAACCTGTGGGTATTTTGTGGCATCAAAATTTTTAGCCCAGTTGTACATATAATTAAGTTCGCGCAAAGATGCAGTATAAAAAATGTCTTTATATTGTAAGTCGGTTGGCATACAATATCTAGCGTTTTCTAGCGCAATTTTTTCTGCCCTTTTTTGCACATATTTAGATGGGTTTGGGGTTATTTTGTTTATTTGGTCTAAATAAAGTTGTGTAAGGGTGTCAAAATCTTGCTGTTCGGTGTTAGACAACTTCATTGGGCGGTATCTATCCGAGCCTTCTTCGGTGGCATAAAATCTTCCACCATTAAATGCCATAAGTGTTATTTTAGAAGCATTGTTGATATAAAGTTTTACAAAAACTTGGTCATAAGGGCTGTGATGACCACTAACTAATAGGTTGTTTGCACGCTTTATAGATTTTTGGGCATCTTCATTTAAAAACTCGTCATAAGTTTTAGATGTATAGCAAATGCTGGCAATTTTACCCACAAAAGATTGCAACTCTTGGGTGGTAAACTTGCTATCTCCTTCTATATGCACTTGCTGACTAGGTATGCTTAAATTAACTAATTTTATTTGCATATAATCACCTGCCTTTTACTTTTAAGTAGTATTGCACGGGTGCTAGATTTTGTCAACAAATTGATATGCTAAAAAGTTTATAATAATTTTATAAATTAAAATAAGATTATTTTTTATACTTTTTTTAAAAATTTTGTTGACATTAGCCCAAAATAATGTTAATATATAAAAGTCGCTTTTAGTGATTAAACTTTTTTGGGGGTATAGCTCAGCTGGCTAGAGCACCTGCCTTGCAAGCAGGGGGTCGTCGGTTCGAATCCGACTATCTCCACCACTTTGGGGTTGTGCAAACAATCCCAAAAAACTTATATATAGGTTTTACCTATTATGGAAATATAGCTCAGTTGGTTAGAGCACCACCCTGATAAGGTGGGGGTCGATGGTTCGAGTCCATTTATTTCCACCAGAAAACGCACGAGGTCCGCCTCGTTTTTTGTTTCCTACCCACCTTGTATGCTGCCAAGCATACGCAAAACTATCGGTTTTGCAATCAGGGTTCAGCCTGTTAGTATACGCAACGGCTTGCCGTTTTAAGGTGGGGGTCGATGGTTCGAGTCCATTTATTTCCACCAAAAAAAATGGACGGGGTTGCCCCGCCTTTTTACTTTTTTAAAAGTAACTAAGTTTTACTCTATGCATGTCCATTTATTTCCACCGAAAGCACACGAGGTCCGCCTCGTTTTTTGTTTATATTTTTGTCAAAAAACTTAGATATTGACACAAGTTAAAATTTATGGTAAAATAAAGGCAATTTTTATAAAGGGCAAAACAAATGACAAAAACCAAACTGCTAAACACTTTGGGCGCTATACTGCTATTTTTAATAGCAGTTATAATAATGCTTGGGTCTTATTTAAGTATAAACAAACTAGAATACAGGCAAAGTTATGCATATATACCACATCAAGAAAAAGTGGAAGTGGAACTTTCTAACGAAGAAGCAATCACCCAAATAAACAAGTTAAACAACAGAACATTTAATGTAAAATATGTAGAAAACGCCAACTTTGAAGGTCAAGTTAAGTTGTGCGCTTTAATAGATAATACAATTTATCTTAACAAAGAATTAGCATCTAACAATGTTAAATTTGTTTGGACTTATGCACACGAAACAATGCACGCAGTTAACTTTTGCTTAGATGAATGCAAAACGCAGTATTTAACTTTTGTGTTTTTATACGAAAGCAACATAAACTATTTTAAACAAATAGCACTATATCAAGCAAGCAATATGATATACAGCACAAACAAAGAATATGACGCAACATACTATATAGCACAATATTTAAAAGACAAACAAAAAACAGCCTAAATTAAGGTTGTTTTTTCATTATAAATTATTTAAACATTGCTCTAGCCTGTTTTTTATGCGGTCTTTACCCAAAAGCATACAAATATCATATAGGTTTGGGGTTTGTGTGCGCCCTGTTAGCGCTATACGCAAAATTGTGCTAACATCACCACAGTGACCTTTATATAAGGTTGGGTCTTTTTTAAATTCTTTAACTTCCCTAGCAAAACCTAAATTTTGGGCTAAATCTTTAATTCGCCCAAACCAAGTTGACTGGTCGTCGGCACTATTAAAGAAATTTGGGTATAGTTTTAAAATTTGTTTTACACTTTCTTTATCATAGTTTTGTGGAAACACAATAGTTTTACTATCAAAAGAGTTATCAAACATATAACTATACATATCTTTTAATTCTGCCCAGTGCGAAATATCTTTTCGAGGTTTTGCTATCTCGCGGTCTATATTTAAGATGTTAATATAGTATTGTGGGTCTTGTTGCATAATAGAAGCAAGTTCGGCATCATACTGCTTTGCCCAATCGTATGCTAAATCATAAACCTGCTTTGCCGACATATTGCTGATTGTGTTTTTGCTAATATCATTTAACTTAACCATATCAAATAGCGCACCGCTTGTGTTTAACTTTGAAATTTCAAACTTAAAGTTTGCAAGTGGCTGTTTAGGATTTTGCGCACGCCAATCTTCAAAATTGCTATTTGCCAAAACCATTAGATAGTCGAAAACTGCCTGTACAGTATAACCCTGTTGAATAAAAAACCTTACATCTGCTTCGGGGTCTTTACGCTTGCTAAGTTTGCGTCTTTCGCCATTTGTTTCGTCTATTTTTTGTATAGGGCTAATGTGTGCATAAAGTGGTGCTTTTAAACCTAATGCTTCAAACAACTGCAAGTGCTCGGTTAAACTTGGCAACCACTCGTCACCACGAATAACCAATGTTGTACCCATTAAAGTATCATCTACAACATGGGCAAAATTATAAGGTGGTATGCCATCGGTTTTCATTATAACTACATCGTTGTAGTTGCAAGGTATTGTTCTTTTACCACGAACTAAATCAAATGTTTCCATTTTATCATTTTCGGTATATGGGCATTTAAACCTTAAAACCCAACTTTTTCCGCTGTTTATGTTGTTTTGCACTTGCTCGAAAGTTAAATCTCGACACTTTGCATACTTTCCATAATAACCCGGGTTTTGTTTTTGTTCTTCTTGTTGCTTACGCATTAAACTTAAATCTTCGGCAGTACAAAAGCAAGGATATGCCATACCTTTTTGCACCATTTCTTTTGCAAATGATTTATATATCTCTACGCGTTTAGACTGAATGTATGGACCATAGTTTCCAATACCATTTTGTGTGTTTAACTGACCTTCGTTAAAGCCTACATCAAAAGTATTAAAGCCATCAAGTATGCATTGTATTCCACCTTCAATTTCGCGCTTTTGGTCGGTGTCTTCTATACGCAAAAAACAAACACCTTGTGTTTGCCTTGCAATAGTTGAATTAATTAGTGCTGCATACACTCCACCTATATGCAAATATCCTGTTGGGCTAGGCGCAAAACGGGTTGTTTGTGCACCTTCTTTTAATTTACGACTAGGATATTTTTTAAACCAATATTCTAACGGTTTTGCATCTGGGTATAATAAACCTGCTAATTTTTTAGTATCCATAATTACCTCTATGAATGTTTAAAGTTATAAACATTATTGCAAAGTTTGGTCATATAGTTAACTAAATTTGTTGCATAAGTGTTAAAATATGCATCAATCTTTGCAAAATATATTTTTTCTTCTATTGTAAAATCGCTTTCGGCATATAAGCCAGATAAATAAGCATAGTATTTAGATAAATCTATTTTTTCTAGCGCAAGTTTATAGTTGTTTAATTCTTGTGCGTAAAGTGGTTGATAGTTTAACCAATTTGTAAAAGTGCTAATGCACTCGGCTTCGGTGGCAGAGATTTCGGCTTCACTGCCTTCCCACAACGAATAACTATCTACCTTTTTATAACTTTGCAACAATGGATAGCAAATACTTTCTTGTTGTAAAGATTCATACTTTTTGTCGGCATAATAAGCCACTCTGTTGTTTGCTTCAATGTTGGCAAACTCGTTAAGTTTTTGAAAATAATTTAAGCGCATTTTACCAACAGCAAAGCGCTCGGTGGTTGTTTTGCGTTGAAAATCTTCAAAAATCTTTTTTTGATATAAATCTAAATAACTTTTTCCAAAAACATTGGCCGAATTTATAAGTTGTTGATATTTTTCACAAAGTTTAGCCAGCAAGTCTTGTTCAATCGGGCTTGAAGGCACTATTGCATCACGGTTTTCAATATTATGTTTTGCTGTTAAAAATTCGCTAACTTTTTGTTTAAATTCTTCTAAGTTATTATATACTACTTCGGCATCTTTTTGCGGAACATTTACTTTTTCTAGGTCTGTGTGGTTGATATAGTAGTTTATACCCTGCAAAGAAGCCACCAAAACAGGCTCGAACAAAGCATCTTCTTTTAGTTTTGCAAAACCACTATCGGTGTACATTGCGTCTTTAAATTTTTGGTTATACTTTACAACCACTTGCCCACCTGTAAACATTTCGGGAGTATCTTCCATAAACTGAGTGTATTTTAAAGTTAGGTTTGTATAAACCGTTCTGCCGTCTTGAATGTTACAAGCACTAAAAACAAAACAAAGTAAAGTTAGCATAACAAAAGACAATAATACACTAAATATATTTAACTTGGTTTTAGTCATTATATACCCCTCCTACATAAGTTCCTTAACAAACTGCCAAACAGTATTTAATTTGGCTTTTTGTTCTTCATCTTTAACTTCACTTAAAAACTTGGTTTTATCGGTTGATTTAACAAAATCGGCAACTTTATTTGCACCTTTATATGTAGTTAAAAAGTCTTCAACACTTATAGTTGTTATATTGTTTATATCTGCATAAACATAACCATTATTTAATGCCAACAAACTTGCTCTTAATGCGGTTTTTACATCATCTGTTTGGTTTTGTATAGGTGTTGTGTCGGCTTCTGTTATTATTTTGCTTACTGCGCGTTGAAAGTTTTGTGTTTGATAATATAGATAGTTATTTAAAACTACTTTTAAATCGTTTGTTATATTTTGATAACCACCCAAACTATCTATGGCAGAATTTACTAATTTTTCGTTCACATTTAATAATTGGTTGTTTTGGGTGTTTAAACGGCTGGTTATTGTTTTTACTTCGGCTTTTAATGTAACATCGCTAGCGCCGTTTTGCATATCTTGGTTAAACACATTAATAGCACTTAAAGTGTTTTTAAGGTTTTGCTGGTATGCCTCTAACCCGTTTTTAACTGCGTCTATATCTCCTTTTTTAGCACCAAAAGCAGTATCGTTTATTAAACTATTAACTATACTCCATTGTGCCATATAAGATAAATGCGCATTATTAAAGTTTGTATATAAAGTTAAATCTGTACCTTTTATGCTTTCTACATAATTTGTTAAGTCGCTAGTGGCAGTAGAGTTATAATCGCTTTTAATATTGCTATCAAACGACTTATAATTGCTTGACGAAGTTATTTCAATACTTTTGGTAGCAGCACTATTATCTACAACCTTGCCACCGCCACCAAATATTAAAAAGCCAACACCTACAACAGCAGCAACAAGAACTAATATACCTAATATTTTTATTAGTTTGCTACCCATACTTTTTTCACTCATATTTTACCCCTTAAATTTAAATAAATTATCTAATTTAAAATACGACCAAGGTTTTGCATCTTCGGTAGGAATACACTTAAATGTCATTTTGTTATGCGTAGTTGGATGTTCTATTTCTAAACTATACAACATTAAAGCCAAGTTTGTGTTTTGTGCTAGTGTGTCGCCACCGTATAGTTTATCACCAAAAACAGGACATTTTAATTGCGACATTGCAAAGCGAAGTTGCTTTGCATCTAAACTGCCTAAAACGACTTCGAACAACGAAATTTTAGATTGTGTTTGCAAAAGTTTGTAGTATAAATCTATTTTAAACGAATTTTTAACTGGCGGTGCTATACCTAGTTTGCCTTGACCTAAATCTTCTACATTGGCTGTAAAATAGCCTTCGGCATTTTGTGTGTTACCAACTGTTACGCATAAAAATTTTGCGTCAACTTCTTGTTTTGTTAGTCGCAAATATGCTTTGCTAGTAAGCACATACACCACCACACCGCTAGACAAACTATCTAAATTGTTTAAACGCTTTATATAGTTTGCACTGCCATTTTGTTTGGTTAAAAACTCTTTTACCGCTATATCTAGTTGTTCTATTTTTACATTAAAGTCTTTTTTTACTACAAACAAATGGTTATCTTGATACATTATGTGTAAATCCATATTATACCTTCTTTATACCTAATTTTATTTTATAGCCATTAATTTCTAGGTCTTTTATGCTTTCGCCACCTAAGTTTTGTTGCATATTGTCTATTACCACATTTGTTTTAATTACATCGGCATATTTATTAATTACATCTATAATCTGTTGGTCGCCTGTGTAGAATAGGTTTATGTGGTCTTCTACTTCATACCCTGCTTCTTTTCGCATACTTTGAAGTTTGCTAATAACCTCACGCATAATACCTTCGTTTATTAACTCTGGGGTTAAAACAGTATCTAATATTACAGTCATTCCGTTAGCACTTTGGGCTTTATAATCGGGCTTGCTAACCGCGTTTATCAGCACATCATCTTTACTTAATTCTACTGTTTGCCCATCTATTACAACATTTTGTATTTTGCCCGCATTTAATTTGTTCACAAGTTCTTGGGTATCGCAACTAGCAAAATATTGCCTAATTCCACCTAACAACTTACCATATTTTGGACCTAGTGTTTTTAGCTGTGGTTTTAACTCGAAAGTGATGTATTTAGCGGTATCTACAATAAATTGTATGTTTTTAACATTTAAATCGTCTTTTATTATATCTAGCATATCATCATCTAACATGTGTGCATTTGGTGTATATACATACATATTAGCAAGTGGTTGACGGTTTTTTATTAAAGTATCGGCACGAACAGCCCTACCAAGCGAAACTATATCTACAACTTCGTCCATTTGTTGCTCTAATTCTTTATTGATATAAGACTTATCTACATTTGGATAATCACACAAATGAACACTTTGTGGTTGTGTATCTAATTTTAAGTTTTGGTAAATGCTTTCTGCCATAAAAGGCATAAATGGTGAAATTAATTTAACAACAGCCATTAAAACATTGTATAATGTTGTAAATGCAGCGGTTTTATCTGCATTTTCGCCATCAATCCAAAATCTTTCACGACTGCGACGAACATACCAATTAGACAATACTTCTATAAAATCTTCTATTCTACGAGTGGATGAAATGTAGTTATAACTATCCATATCGTCAGTAACATTAGCAATTAGTGTGTTAAGTTTAGATAACACCCACATATCCATTTTAGATAACTTGCAGTCTTTAAGTTTTTTGTCGCCTTTAAAGTTATCTATATTTGCATACAACACATAAAACGCGTAAGTATTCCACAATGTGCCTACCATTTTGTGTTGAATTTCACCTAATGCTTCTTCGTTAAACGAAAGCGAAACTAGAGGTGCTGCGTTAGACAAGAAATACCAACGCATAATATCGCAACCATATTTATCAATTAAATCGTTAGGGTTTACAACATTGCCCAAAGATTTACTCATCTTTTTGCCCTTTGAGTCTAACAATACACCGTTAACTACACAGTTTTTATAAGGGGTTTTATCAAATAAAACGGTAGAAATTGCCTGCAAAGTGTAAAACCACCCACGAGTTTGGTCCTGACCTTCGGATATAAAGTCCGCTGGAAATTGACGACTAAATTTATCTTTGTTTTCGAATGGATAATGTAGTTGAGCAAAAGGCATTGCACCACTATCAAACCATACATCTACAACCTGTGGCACACGGTGCATAACACCATCACATTGGTCACATTTAAAAGTTACTTTATCTACATAAGGGCGGTGTAATTCTACATCTTGTTTTAAATTGCCAAGGGTTTTTAATTCTTCTCTACTACCAACCGAGTGTAAATGCCCACATTTATCACACTTCCAAATATTTAAAGGTGTTGCCCAATATCTATCGCGAGATAAGTTCCAGTCTAATGCATTAGCCAAAAAGTTGCCCATTCGACCATCTTTTGTGCTTGATGGAACAAAATTAACATCGTTGTTGTTTTTAAGCATTTGTTGCCTAAAATTGCTCATTTTTATAAACCAGCCATTGCTAGCATAAAAAATTAATGGTGTGTGGCAACGCCAGCAGTGTGGATAATCGTGCTCTACTTTTTCTTCTTTTACAACAACCCCACGGGCTTTTAGTTCGTCTATAATTAAACCGTTTGCTTCGGTATTGCGCATACCTGCATAGTTTTTAACACTTTCTTTAAAACAGCCTTTTTTGTCTATCAACTGAACAAATGGCAAGTTATACTGTTTACCAACCAAACTATCATCTACACCAAAAGCGGGTGCAATGTGTACTATACCTGTACCATCGGTAGTTGTTACATAATCGGCACAAGTTACAAACCACCCCTTTGTTTTATCTACATCGTTTGGCACTTCAAAAAGTGGTTCGTATTTTGTGTATTCTAGTGTTTTACCCAAAAACTTATCTAAAACAACAGCGTTTTCGAATAGTTTTGAAACAAGATTGCTAGCCATTATATATTTTTGGTTTTCAACTTGAATTAAACTATACTCTACTTCTGGGTTTACAGCAAGGGCCGTGTTGCTTGGAAGCGTCCATGGTGTTGTTGTCCACGCAATAAAGAAAGTGTCGGGTTTATCTTGTAGTTTAAATTTAACATAAACCGTGCGGTCTTTTACTTTTTCGTAACCTTGCGCTACTTCGTGCGAAGATAAACCTGTTCCACAGCGTGGGCAATATGGCACAACCTTATAACCTTCGTAAATTAAGCCTTTATCAAAAATTTGTTTTAAAGCCCACCAAACACTTTCGATATACTCGTTATCAGATGTTTTATAGCGGTCTTCAAAATCTACCCAATACCCTATTTTTTTAGTAGCAGGTATCCATTGCGACATATAATAATCTACAACTTCTTTACACTTGTTTACGAAGTTTTCTACACCGTATTTTTCGATATCTTGTTTAGAGTTAAAACCCAAATCTTTTTCGGCACGCTGTTCTACTGGCAAACCGTGGCAGTCCCACCCTGCCCTACGCTCTACACGGTATCCGCGCATTGTTTTATAACGGCAAAAAGTATCTTTAAAAGTTCGGCTAATAGAGTGCCCAATATGTGGCAAACCATTCATTCCTGGGGGGCCATCGTAAAACACAAAATCTTTTGCGTTTGCACGATTATCAACAGATTTTTTAAATATGTCGTTTTTGTCCCAAAACTCTAAAACCTGCTTATCTACTTTTGTTAAATCTAGTTTTGTATCAACTTTGTTGTACATTTTTTTACTCCTAGTCTAAATATTATAATCGTCTATAACTTTGTTTAAATCTAACACATCGGCGTTTGTTAATATGTTGATTGGGCGTTCGGCAAAAGTGCCACGCTTTGTTATAATTATGGCAAGCAATTTGCGGTTGCGGTAAAACATATCTAACGCTTCTTGTACTGTTAAGGCATCGCTTGTAATTATATAGGTTTTGTCTTTACTAGATAAATCTAAAACATCAATAACTGGTGTTTGTTGGCAAAACTTTTCAATGTTTATAAGGTTTTTTATTGCATCACCCAAAACATTTACTACTTGCGTGCTATCTATTATGCCAACAAGTGCGTTGTTGTCGTAAATAGGAATACACTTAAAACCTGTAATGGCTAGTTGCGCAATAGATTCGGCAAGACTTGTGTTAGATGCTAATGTTTTAACATCTTTTTTGTTTATGCAATCTACCACTCTTGGAGGGCTAGATAACAAGCCTGCTATGTGTTCCATTTCGGCAACGACTTCGGTGTGTGGCTCGGCAATAACCCTATCTTCTGTGCTGTTGTGCACAATAGAATTGCGAAGCCTTGCATAATCTATTAACTTATCTTCGTACCTACGCACTACACCATTTAGTGGTACGGTGCGGCGTACTACATCGGCAAAACTTAGGTTGCGTTTATAGTTGTAAATACTACGCAAACTTTGGTCTATTATATTATAAGCGTTAATAAACCTAAGGGCGTTGCTACCCTTTGCCATTGTGTAAGATATAGTTTCTAAATTTTCATCATCGTATATAGGATCTTCGTCTTTATAATTGTTTTTAGCGGACAAAACAAACACCTCCGTATTATATCTAAAAAGTTTACCACAATTAGCATAAAATGACAATTTAATTTAGCACAATTAATATGTTTTTTTAGATATAATTTAAAAATTAAACGAATATAAACAAAATTTTAAATAAAGGGTTGCAATTTTTTTTAATTTAGCATATACTATTATAGTCGTACTAGGCGGGGCGCTAGCGGTGCCCTGTAACCCACAATCCGCTTTAGGTGGGGCTGAATACCAATCTAGATAGTCTGGCTTTTATCTTTGTGATAAGCTAGTATTGTTGAGCGTCTTGGTCTTGTGCAATATTGCGCTATAAACCGTGTCAGGGCAGGAATGCAGCAGCACTAAGTAGTTGTTAATATGTGCCACAAGGTAGCCTTGCGGGAGATATTAGTTTATTTACGGGGTAAAAGACTAACTAGCAAAATTGGTTGTACGACTTTTTTTATTTAACCCTAACAAAAACAAAAACGCCTTTATATTTAGGCGTTTTTTTATAATAAGCATTATTTAAATAATGTTTGCATACCTTCGCTAATTGCCTCGTCTGTTTGTGCTTGTTCTTGTTGTCTTTTTAATCTTTCACTCATTCTTGCACCTTTAACCGCAAGGTCAACATTAGGACCAAACATATCTTCCATGCTATCACGAATGTCTGCGTTTGCTTGGCGTTCACCGCGTTTTCTTTCTAACCTTGTGTTAGCACGATCTGATCTAACGGCTGTGCGGTGTTGTTCGCGGTTGGCAGCATCTGCCTTGCGTTGTGCTTCTTCAAGTTTGCGGTTTGCTTTATCTGCAGCTTTTTCTGCCTTATTAGCAGCTTTTGCTTTTTTGTTTGCATCTTTAGCAAGTCTTTGTTCTTCGGTTGGTTCGAATACCTTTTTAACAGCAGAACCAGCTTTTCTTGCACCCCTTGCAACTGTTTTGCCGGCTTTTATACCAGCTTCTACTGTTGCTACAGCTGCTTTTTCCATTCCGGCAGCCATCTTCTTACCAGCATAATTTACACTAGCCATTAATTTTGCACTAATTGGAGAGTAGTTGTAACTTGCAATGTTTAAGATACCAATCTTTGGTAATGCGTCTTTAGATATACCAAGTTTGCTTGCAAGTTTGTGAACTAATGTAACAGACTTTGTAAGCATAGCGGCTGTAAGTTTAACACCATTTTTATCTGTGCCGGTATATGCCCTAGTTAAGTGCCTAAACAATCTAGAATATCTTACATATTTAGTTATATTTGCTATACCTAAACCTGCACCTGCACCACCTACTAATAACAAAGGCAAACCAACTGTTAATGCACCTGTTGCTGCTGCAACACTACCTAACACTGCTGCGGTTGGTATAATTGTGCCCAAACTAATTGCAATGCCAGCAACTGCAACAGCACTCCAAATAATAGACCTGTTGCGTGCCCTTTTCATAAATGGGCGGTTGTTGTCAATAAATGTATCTAGTTCGGCTTGTTCTTTTGCTCTAATTTCGTTTACGCGTTTTTCGTACTCTGCCCTAACTTCTGGATTTTGCATATAGAAGTTAAAGTTTGTATCCATCATAGATTTACCAGCGTCGGCATTTCTTTTAAACACAAAGTCAAAAGCATCAGCGTTGCTAACACCTGTGCGAGGTGTAATTGTTATAAATTGTAATAATCTGTTAATTTCCCAGTTAAAACGCATTTCATCGGTTACAACACCATCAGCGCCCTCAGCAAAATAATCTACTAAATTTAAGTTTTCTGCTGCTGCTTCAAGAGTAATTTGCCCGTCTCTTGTTGCAATAAAAGCGTTGTATGCTGTTTCTAGTTCGGCATACATTTGCTCTGGTGTTAAGCTGCGCATCCTTGTTAATTCTGCACTGTTGTGAACAATTGTGTCGATTCTACTTCTGTAAAAATCTAACATCAAATTGCGTTTTGCAATGTTTTCTCTTACTTCTTTTAATTCGTCTGCCATATATAAAAACCCTCCAAATGACACTAAAAATACATCTAAGTGAATAGATTATACCATACTAAAATTTAAAAATCAATACTAAAACACAAAAAAATGCTATTTTTTACAAGCGATTGCAACTTCGTACATAATGTCACTAAAATAGCGTTCGGGCAACGATTTTAGCACTTTTGCGTTTACCTTGTTTGTTCTAAATACATTGTTTTGAAACTTTGTAGCATTAAGGCTGTAAAACCTTAGTTCTTTAACAGTTATTTCGGTTAAGTCGTCTAAATGATTAGCACAAAACTCTATTTCACAAAGAAGATTATAGTTTGCGCTAACTTTTTGCATAGACACAAGCCCATAAGGTTTTTGGTATTGCCCTTCTACCCAACCTTGCTCTTTTAACTGCCCCACAAAAGTTTTGCCATTTACTATCATACCATTAAAGCGTGCAACAAACGAAGAAAGTGGCGTATAACTATTTAACGAATATACTTGCCTATCTAACTGGTTAAAGGCAGTAAACTTGCCTTCAAACGCAGCCTTCCAGTTATATTCGGGTGCTTCTAGTGGGTGGAATATACCAACAACAGGGTTTAAAACGCTTATGTTATTTACTTCCATAACTGTTTGTTTTTGGTGGTCTTCTATCTTAAAAGTGCGAACAACTTTATCTAACGAATATTCCGCCCACAAAACGCCCCTAGATATAGCATACAAAATTGGGCTAGATAACAAGTTTTGAAAATCTACACTCGACCATTTTCGGTTATAAAAGAATGCTTGACTTAGCCTTAAAGTTTGTTTATTTATTTCGTTTTGTATTCGGGTTTGTAAATCGTAAACTTGGGTTTTTATGTCTTTATTGACACCATTTAGTTGAGTTTTTTCCACTTCGGCAACGCAATTATCTGTAATTTTTATTGTATAAGGGGTTTCTTCTATCAGTATTGTGGTTTCTAAATTTTGTGTAAGATTAAATGTTGGAACCAAACTATCTGCCAAAATTTCAAACTCGGCATAACTAAATATTTTGTTATTTTCTACACTTTCTAGTATGCACGAAATAACCTTATCGTAGTTTATGTTGTGTTTATCTAAATTATTTAAAACTTCTTTAATATTTTGCCCTTTGGTTGTAGTGGTTATGTCTATAAGAAGTTTTACTATATCGCCCTTTTCACCTTCGTATAAATCGGCGGTGGTCATTAAAATGTTGGCTAGGTTTTTATCACTACTAATGCTAGCAATTAACGCAATAGCCCATACATCTTGCGGTGTGCCATTTAAAACAAACTGCTCGTAAACAACTTTTGCTAGTTCGTCTAACGAGTTTTGGTACAACAAGTCTTTAAAATAAGACAACTCGTAAGTGGCTTTTAATGAATATAGGTTTTTAAACTGGTCAATTAAAAACGCTGTACTACCACTTGGTGCTACATCTTGGCTAGATAACAACACTTGCGGATAATTAGATAAAAGTTTGTTTAAAACAAGAGTGTCGGTGTATTTAAACCTGTTAACTGTTTTCATAAATACAGCAAGCGACTTTATGCGTGGTTCTAGTGGTACGGGTATGTAGTTTAAAATTTCGGCTTTTTGCTGGTCGGTGGCTATGGTGTTGAATATTTGTATAAACACATCATTTAGGGTTTTTTGTTGAACAAACACCAACATCAAATCGACATACTGTTTGTTTTCTATCTTTTTGTTGTGCAACATCTTATTTATGGCTTTAATGCTTACATCGTTGTTCTGTTGCAAAAACTGTGCAATTAGTGGGCGGTTTTCGGTATCGTTTAGATAAAAATCAAGCGCAACATCAACACTATGTATTTGGTCTTTTTCGCTTAAAAAGTTTAGCCCATACAACCCATAACTTTCAAAGTTGTTAGATAAAAAGTTTAAATATTCTTCTTCGTTTTGGTTTAAAAAGTCAAACAAATACTCTTTTGCTGGGCGTTGCCAACGGCTGTATAACTGCCCTTCAAAACTATTTATTATATCAAATAGGGCTGGCAAAATTTCTATATTTTTTATGCCCGAAAATTTGACTGCTTCTATAAACCTATCAAACGAGCGTTCCATTAAACTATAATTTTGCGCATTCTTGCTGTTATATATAGTATTGCACACATGCGAAATAAACGCTTTATCAAAAAACATATATAATAAATCGTATTGTTTTGTACGAAGCAACACTAATAAAAATCGGTTTAAGTATTCGCAAAAGTCGGCATCTATTAAAATAGCATTCGAAAGATTGGTTAAATCTTGAATTTTAGGAATAATTGGGGTGGTATAACTTTGCCACAATGGCTCTTCGTCGGGTAAATTGTCTGTTATAAAAATATTTAAATCGGTTGCCATTGCCTTGTTTAAACCACCATTACACCACAAGTTTTCTAGCGCACTGTTTAAATAATCTAGTTTTTCTGGTCTTATTGGCATAGCACCCCTCCGCCATATTGTTTTAATTATTTTAACACCGCTTTAAATTTTAGGCAAGCATTTGGGGTAAAATAACTTTTATTTTAGCGTTTGCAGGATATATAGCCACTAGGCTGTTAAGTTGTTTTTCGGTTATTTGCCCTACTATTTTTAAGTTGTTGTCTAGCACCATAAAGTTTGTTATAGCAAAAGGTGTTATTTGCGAAAACAATTTATATAAAGTTGCATCGGGGGTTACTGCCACATTTTTTATTGTTATACCCTTGCCAATACGCGCAATTTTATATTCTAAGTTGTTAACTTTTGTGTATTGAATATTTTTTGTATCGCTAAGCGAAGTAACAAATAAAAACAATCCAAAAAACAACACTGTAAAATTAGGCTTAAAAAAGGTGCTAACAACAAACATAACTATTATAAAACTAGACAAAACTATGCCAAAAACCCTAATTATATTTAATCCTTTTATTCGGTTTAGTTTTTGACTTAACAAAGCAAGCATCACCCTTCCCCCGTCTAGTGGGTATATTGGCAATAGATTTATACAACCTATAACCAAGTTTGCAACATAAAAGTCTAATGTATATGCATAACTAGCAGGCACCCACCACCATAAAGCCATTGTAAACACAACTAAAATAAAGTTTACAATAGGTCCAGCAAGCGCTATATAAACTTCGTGCTTATAACTAAAATAAACATTACTGCCACTTATACTTACGCCGTGTGGCATAAGTTTTATTTTGTTTAGTTTATACCCCAGCCGTTTTGCCATAAGTGCGTGTGCCATTTCGTGAATTAA
>CADAJB010000003.1 GCA_902788085.1 uncultured Eubacteriales bacterium | reverse complement strand
ATATTAAGTAGCGTAGTTTTTCCGCAACCGCTAGGACCCAAAATTGACACAAACTCGCTTTTTCTAAATTCTAAGTTTATGCCTTTTAATGCCTCAACTTTTACATCTGCACTTTTATATTCTTTTTTAATATCTATAAGTTTTAGCATTCTTACCCCCTATTTTATTTTCCTATTTTTTATTTTTATAAAATTCTGCGCGATAGTCTATATTCATGGCGTGTTTTAGTTTATCTAAGTTTGCTTGTGCAACTTTTTGTGCTTTATCACTACCTTCAAACAACATTTTATACACTTCGTCTTTGTGCTGTGCATATTGTTGACGGCGTGCGCGTATTGGTGTAAGTTCTTTATTAATAACTTCAAACAAGAATTTTTTAACTTTTATATCACCCAAACCACCCCTAGTGTAGTGCTGTTTTAACTCGTCTAGGTTTTTATATTCGGGTAAAAACTCTTTAAAACTTTCGTCTGTTGCAAAAGCATCTAGGTAAGTAAACACCACATTGCCTTCTACTTTTCCTGGGTCGCTAACTTTTATGTGGTTTGGGTCGGTGTACATTTTGTTAATTTTGGCTTTTATTTCTTCTTCGGTGTCACCAAGATAAATGCAGTTGCCCAAAGACTTGCTCATTTTTGCCTTTCCGTCTAGCCCTGGCAATCGTAGGCATGCTTTGTTATCTGGTAAAATTGCTTCGGGTTCAACTAAAATTGGTGCATACATACTATTAAATGTACGCACAATCTCACGCGATTGTTCTAATACAGGTAATTGGTCTTCGCCAACTGGCACTAGGTTTGCATTAAATGCTGTTATATCTGCTGTTTGACTAACAGGGTAGGTTAAAAAGCCAGCGGGTATCGAACGCCCAAATTCTTTTTGTTGAATTTCGCTTTTAACTGTTGGGTTGCGTTGCAAACGCGCAACAGTAACTAAGTTCATATAGTAAAAAGTAAATTCGGTTAATTGTGGCACTTCGGATTGTATAAAAATTGTGCATTTTTTAGGGTCTAAACCAACCGCTAAATAGTCTAGTGCAACTTCTATTAAATTGTTCTTTACTTTTTGTATGTTGCCTGTGTTGTCGGTCATTGCTTGGCTATCTGCCACCATAACATACATAACATCATCTTTTTTTAATTCGTTTTGCATTTTTACACGATTTCTTAAAGAGCCAACATAATGCCCAATGTGTAGTTTTCCGGTAGGGCGGTCGGCTGTTAATATAATTTTAGACATAATAATCTCCTAAATTTTAATTGTAATTTTATTTTTCTGCGCCGATTTTTCTTTTGGCGTAAATTGTTTATCAAATTGTTCTACTTCGTCTAAACTTGTGCTAAAAACTTCGGTAGGTTCAAAAACACTACTTGTGCCATCTAAATAACCATTTTGCAATTCTTTTATCATAAAAAATGGTGCTGGCTGGTCTTTTTTAAGTTTAGAGTAAAAAACATTATATTGTTTTGCTGGCACAAAGCCAAAGCGTGCAAAAAATTTTGGGTTGCCCACAACTGCAACAGCACCATATTGATATTTTGTGGCGGTAGATAAAGCATAGTTTATAAGTTGTGTGCCAAAACCTTGTTTTTGGTATTCGGGCAAAATGCAAACAGGGCCTAAAACTAAAATATCTTTATCTAAACCATTTTCTAAAACAATATTGGCGTGCGAAAACATAATGTGCCCAATAATTTTTTGGTTTAGTGTTATACAAAAATCCATGGCTTTTACAAGCCAGTTGTTTTCTCGGGCGCGGTTTACAATAAAGTGTTCTACACAACCAGGTCTAAACACACCAAAAAAACTATCTCTAACCACATTTTCTACAATATTATATTCATTTTCTTTTACTAATCTAATTTCAACATTTTCCATAATAAAACATTATAGCATAACAATTTTAATTTGAAAAGAGATAAACATAAATTCTTAAATTGTGCAAAAAACTTTTAAACAAAAAACGCCTTATTAAACTAAGACATTTTGTTTTTCTAATTTTTGTTGTTTGTGGTGTTTTATACTAATTATTAAACCCGCTATTGCTATAAAGATGTTTGCTACATTAAATGCTGCACCTACATAACTTGGCACAATAAACAGGTAGGTTGTAGTAAATATTATAGAAATAAGAACAAACACTTTTGTTAACACCATATTATTGTGTATCGAAACACTAATGCAGGCAAAAATTGTTGCAAAAAGTGCAAAATAAGTTAGTGGGGTGGTGTAAGTAAATATAAATGCAATTATATCGGCAACAATTACAACTGCGGCGGCAATATATGTGTATTTAGGATTGCCAAACTTTTCTATAAGATATGCAATAAATATAAATACGGCTTCGTTTAAAACAAATATAAGTGCGCTATATTTTTCTAAACACATATAATGCAATGCAAACAATGTGTCGGCAAGCATATAAAAGATAACATACCAAATCTTTTTCTTTTGTAAAAGTGCCGAAATAAAAAAAGCGACATTAACTACATATAAAATTTGTGAAAGTACATAAAGCATAAAATTAGTATAACAAAAAATATTTAAAAGTAAAACAATTTCTTATGGTTTTTAAAATCATATTGTTTTATTTTTTTTAATATACTACAAAAAAAGGAGAAGTTTTTTGTTTTTTGAAGAAATATCTAATAGTTTTGGGCTGGATATAAAAGCATTAAAAGAGTTTAGTTTTTTAAATGTTGCAAATAGCGGGGTGGCTGTGTTTGGTAAGTATGATATTGTTTTTTACAACACTACAAAAATTATATTAAAAAGCAAACAAAACTATATATACATTTATGGTCAAAACTTATCTATAAAAAGTATGAATAACACAAGTTTTTGTGTAGTAGGAAAAATATTTTGCACAAGCGACCGCGAGGTAACTTTATGTTAGGTAAAATAACGCTAAAAATAGAAGGTGTTAATATAGCAAACACCCTAAACGAAATTAAAGATAAATATAACATAACCCATATAAAAAGGGTGCATAGCACTAACACAATTTTGGTTGTGCCAGCCAATAATTATAGTAAATTATTTGATTATTTTAGATTAAAATGTTATAATATAAACATAATACAGTTTTCGCCGTTTTTGCGGTTAGAGTTATTTGTTAAAAAGTATATTTTTCAAATAATAACACTTGTATTATGCACCTTAGTGCTATGCACTTTATCTAATATGGTTTTGGGCGTAAAATTTTTAGGTGATATGCAGTATAATATGCAAATTAGTGATGTGCTAAAACAAAATAATGTTTATGGCAAATTTAAGTCGAGTATAGATGTAAATAGTTTGGAACTAAAAATTGTGCAGGCTATACCACAAATTAGTTTAATAAACATTAGCAAAAATGGTTGTTATTTAGTTGTAAATTATACCTTAAAAACCCAACCCACTCAAATTAAACCCTTGACTAGCGGTCCATTAACCGCAAATAAAAGCGGGGTTGTTTCTAAACTATTTGTAACATCGGGCACACCATTAGTTAGTGTAAATAGTTATGTAACAAAAGGACAGGTGTTAGTTGCCAACTATTTTATAGATAAAGATGGCAATAATGTGCCTTGTAATGCTAGGGCAGAAGTGTATGTGTTTAATTGGCAAAGTGCTACTGTTAAGTTTTGTGAAGATACTATACAGTATGTTCCTACAGGCAATAAGGTGGTGTATAGTTATATAAGTTTTTTAAATAAAACAATAACGGGTAAACAGCCTAATATTTTATATTCAAATTATACAACCACAACACAACAAAAAAACTTAACATATTTTGGTTTGCCTTTAAAAATTGTTTATACAACCTACGAAGAAACACAACCACAAAAAGTGCATACAGCCTTTAAGGCGCAACAAGAAAGTTTAAAAATGCAAGCAAAAGAAGAAGTGTTAAACAAAATAGGAATGCAAGAGATTTTAGAAGAAAAATACACAATTTCTTATGTGGGCGATGTCTATTTTGTAACATACTATGCAAAAACCGAAAACTTAATAACATAGGAGAAATTTATGAAAGTAATATTGCAAAACAAAACGCAATCAATTTTACCTACACAAAAGGTTTTAACAAAAGTGGGTAATTTAATATTAAAAGAACAACACCAACCAAAAAGGCATATTAGTGTTGGGGTGTTTTTTGTAGATAGTAAAGAAATTCACCAAATAAACAAAGAATATCGCAATGTTGATAAACCAACCGATGTTATTAGTTTTAGGCTTATAGACAACCCCGAATTTAAAAAGTTGAATAAAAAGAATTTTCCACTAGATTATGATAAATTTAACCACACTATGTATATAGGTGAAATTTTTATTTGTGATGAAATAGCCAACGCGCAAGCAAAAGAGTGGGGGCACAGTATGTACCGCGAGGCAGTAGAACTATTCTGCCACGGTATGTTGCATGTTTTGGGGTATGACCACGAAGAAGACGAAGAACGCAAAATTATGAAAGAGCACGAAGAAACTATTTGTGCTAATTTAGATAAAATTTTAAAATGTACAAAATAATTATACTAAAAGGTAAATGCTTATGGATAAACTAGCGTATAACAAACTTATAGAAAAAGCGCGCGAGTTTTCGCAGTTTGCTTATTGCCCATATTCCGACACACCCATAGGGGCGTGTGTTTTAACACAAAATGGTATGCTTTATGGTGGGTGTAATATCGAACTTGTTACATTAAACAATAGTTTGGGGGCGGTAGAAGTGGCTGTGTCTAAGGCTGTATCCGAAGGTGCATCACAAATAATGGCTGTGGCAATTTATAGTGATAACACAATGCCATATCCAAGTGGTGCCGAGCGTCAACTTTTAAAAGAGTTTAATAATCGCACACAAATAATTGTAGCAAGCAAAGATAATATAGAGCAGTTAAATATACAAGAGTTATTACCCTATTCGCGTGAAAAATAATAAGGTGGTGTTTTATGAGTTTTAAATCGGGTTTTGTGGCAGTAGTGGGGCAACCTAATGTTGGTAAATCTACATTAGTAAACGCGTTAGTTGGGCAAAAGGTTAGTATTGTTTCGCCAAAATCGCAAACCACACGCACAAATGTTTTAGGGGTGTTAAATGGTAAAGATTATCAAATAATTTTTATAGACACCCCAGGCATACATATAAGCAAAAACAATTTAGATAAATATATGCAAAAAAACATCAACAACGCCACACAAGATATTGATGTGTTGTTGTATGTGTTAGACGGCAATAAAGATTTTAGTGCCGAAGATATACAAAGATTAAAAAAATATTGCACCCAAAACTATAAAGTTATTGCTGTGGTAAATAAAATTGATTTAAGCAATTTTAATATACTATACCCTCGTATGCAGGTTTTAAACGAAATACCAAACTTATATGCCGTTTATGGTGTTTCTAGTTTAAAGCATAAAAATTTAGACGATTTAGTTGATGGCATTGTGCCACTTTTAACCGATACAATTAAATATTATCCCGATGATATGTATGTAGATAAACCAAAAAGTTTTGTGCTTAGCGAAATAGTGCGTGAAAAAATGTTGTGGCTGTTAAATGACGAAATTCCGCACGGCGTAGCAATAGTTATAACCCGTATGCAACCGGGGCAAAAAAATGTAGAAGTAGATGCCACAATCTACTGCGAAAAAGAAGCACACAAGGCAATAATTATAGGTAAAAATGGCGATATGCTAAAAAAACTTGGCACCGCCAGCCGTGAGGCAATGCAAAAATTTTTAGATAGCCCGGTATTTTTAAACTTGTTTGTAAAAGTAGAACCAAATTGGCGCAATAAAGTTGACGCAATGTCTAATTTTGGTTATGACGAAAAAGATATAAGTGAATAATTTTGTTTGTACATAAAAAATAGCAAAAGTCATATAATACCACCGAGGTGTTATATGAAAGACAAAAATTTAAAGGCGCAATTATGGCGCAAAAAATTAACAGATATAGCGTGGAAAAATTTTTGCGAATCAGGTGAAATTGGCGCATATCTATTTTATAAGCGCTTATCACAAGGAGAAGATATTGCAAGAATACATACTAAAAGGCGTAGTCCTAAAAGCGATTGATTTAAAAGAGAAAGATAAACTGCTTACCATTTACACATTAGAGCGCGGGCTTGTAAGTGCAAGCCTTAGGGGTGTAAGACAGCAAAAATCAAAACTTAAATTTGCCGCACAACCACTTTGTTTTGCCGAGTTTAGTTTGGTGGGCGATAAAGACATTGTTACTTGCACAAACGCTAGCGAAATAGAAAGTTTTTTTGCTGTTACTTCTAATTATGATGTTTTAGTGCTAGCGGGAGCGATGTGCGAAATGATTTATTTAACCGCCATAAAAGAAAGTAATGTAGATTTATTTATCTCGCTTGTGCGTGCGTTGGGTGGGTTGTGCAACGAAGCAATAAATCCCGATGTTGTATTTATAAAGTTTTGTTTGCAGTTTTTTAAGTGTATGGGGTATAAATTAAATTTTGATACTTGCAAAAATTGTGGTAACGATTTTAATGAAGATTGCTGTTTAGATTTAAATTCGGGCGCAATAGTATGCAAAAGTTGTGCAACACTAAATAGTGTTATAATATCTAAACAGTGTTTTAAATTGTTAAATATTATAGACGGTTTGCAGTTTGCTAACCTTTCTAGCATAAAAATAAACGATGCCCAAGCCACCGAGTGCAAAACCGTGCTTATTAAAAACTTTAATGCCTTATTTGATAAAAATTTAAAAAGTATAAAAGTGTAATGTTATGTTACATTTTATTTTTTTATAATTTATAAAAAATTTTTATTTTTTTAAAGGAATTTTAAAGTTTTGTTGCAAACAATTAAGTATAACCAAATTAAGTAGGTAAAAATGGCAAAGTTAATATTTTCACCCGAGTGGTTAGACGAGTTAAAATCTCGTTGCAACATAGTGGATGTAATTTCACGCTATGTACCACTAAAAAGGGTATCTCGTGACTTTGTTGGTGTTTGTCCTTTTCATAACGAAAAAACCCCATCGTTTATGGTAAACGAAGCGGGGCAATATTATCATTGCTTTGGGTGCAAGGCATCGGGCGATGTAATTAAGTTTATCGAAAAATACGAAAATATCGGCTTTTACGAAGCTGTGCAGATATTAGCAGATAGTGCTAATATGCCTGTTCCAACAGTAGATAGCAATACAGCCGAAAAAATCCAACAAAAGAAAGCCGAAAGGCAACAAATTTTGGCAGTTTTAAAAGCGACTGCGCAATATTATTTTAAAAATCTATTTACAACACACCCAAATGCAGTTTTAGCGCAAAATTATTTAAACAAACGAAAAATCACGCGCGAAAGCATAGTTAGGTTTGGCATAGGTTGCAGTTTAGATTTCGAAGGCTTAATAAAACACCTAAAAGGTTTGGGCTTTTCGTTATCTTTAATGCAAAAAGCGGGCGTTGTTTCGTACACCGAAGGCAGATACTACGATTCGTATGGCAAGCGCCTTATGTTCCCATTAATTGATGTAAATGGCGATGTTATTGGGTTTAGCGGAAGACTGTTAGAAGATAAAGATTTAGCAAAATATAAAAATACTTCACAAACACCAGTGTTTAATAAATCCGAAGTTGTATTTGCAATAAATTTACTAAAAAAACAACGCGATACTTTAAGAAAAGCCCAACACGATTTTGCTGGCTTTGACAACATTATAATTGTTGAAGGGCAAATAGATGTAATAAGTATGCATCAATATGGATTTTTAAATACTGTTGCGTGCCTTGGCACTGCAATAACTGCACAACACATACGAAAATTAAAGCAGTTTAGCGACAATATAATTTTAATGTTAGATGGTGATGCGGCGGGTCAAAAAGCGGCTTTACGCAGTATAGATACATTGCGTGCGGGCGGTGTTAGTGTTAAGGTTGTTACCATTCCCGACGGACACGACCCCGACGAGTTTTTAAAACTATATGGGGCTGAAAAAATGAAAGAGTTGTTAACTACTGGGCAAGAAGGTATGGATTATAAATTTAAAGTACTAGCCAGCAGATACAACTTATCTAGCAACTACCAGCAATCTAAATTTATACACGAGGCCTTGCTTATAGTTAAAGCACTGAATAACGAATCCGAACAAGATATATACCTAAAAGTTATTCAAAAATATACGGGTGTATCGTTAGAAGTGTTAAGGGCAGATTTACAAAAAATAGATATTCAAAAGCCTTTTTACGAACGCGAAGATAACGAAGAAGAACCAACCGAAATACAAAAACCAACAAATGCCTATACTCTTGCGGATATGTATATGCTTGCAAGCATAATTTACCAAAAACCTTATGCTAGTTTAGCCGAATTTAACACTTTAAGTTTTGAAGAAGATTTAAAACCTTTGTCTAACTACATAACCGATTGTATAGCACAACAAAAAGAAATTACACTTTCGGGCGTTTACAGCAATATTGATGTAGATAATTCTACAAACTTAGTAAAATCTACGGTTAATTTTGTATTTACACCAGATGATGCACCCGATTTAACATATAAAAGTTGTATATTAAAAAATAAAGAAAAAACATTAAAACAACAAAAACAAGAATGCGAAAAAGTGTTGGAAAGCAATATTGCAACAGAACAAAAAACAGATAGTATGTTAAAAGTTATAGAACTGACAAAACAAATTGCGCAACTTAACAAAGAAATGCAAGATTTGTCATTAGAATATGTACGCCGTACGGACGAAGCGAAAAAACAAAAAGATACACCAAAGGGGGAATAATAGTGAATATAAAAGAAGAGGCAGAAAAGATTAAACAAATTGCTAGCAAAAAAGGTTATATAAACAAAGAAGATATATACCTAAGGCTAGTTAAATCGGACGCCACAGCCGAGCAAATAGACGAAATTGTAAACCTAGTGGCACAAAGTGGAATAGAGGTTAGGGAAGACGAAGACGAAGATGATATTAGTTCGTTAGAAACACTAATGAACCGCGCAAACTTAAACGACCCAATTAAAATGTATTTTAAAGATATAGGTAGATACAACCTTTTAACCCACGAAGAAGAAATAGAATTAGGTAAGCGTATGATGGAAGGCGACCAACAAGCAAAAAAACGCTTAATAGAGGCCAACCTTCCACTTGTGGTTAGTATTGCTAAAAAATATTTAGGCAAAACCAGTATGAATTTTAGCGACCTAATTCAAGAAGGAAATATGGGTTTAATTAAAGCGGTAGAAAGGTTTGATTATAGGCGTGGCTTCCATTTTAGTACATACGGTACTTGTTGGATAAAACAAGCAATTAGTCGTGCCATTGCCGACCAAGCCCGCACTATTCGCATACCTGTGCATATGGTAGAAACAATAAACAAGTTTTCTCGCACTACAAGGCAGTTATGGCAAGAGTTTGGTCGCGAGCCAACTGATGCCGAAATTGCTGCTCGTATGGGCATAACCGAAGATAAAATAAACGAAATTAGGCAAATCAGCCAAGAGCCAACATCTCTCGAAACCCCAATAGGTGAAGACGGTGACAGCCAATTTTACGATTTTGTTGAAGACGAAAACGCCGAAAGCCCAACCGATGCAGTTGTTCAGTCTATGCTAAAAGAACAACTGTTAGCAGTTATAGATACCTTAACCCCGCGCGAACAAAAAGTTATTCGCTTGCGTTATGGTATAGATGATGCACACCCACGCACACTAGAAGAAGTGGGCAAAGAGTTTAATGTAACTCGTGAGCGTATTCGTCAAATAGAGTCTAAGGCACTTAAAAAATTAAGAAATCCAAACAGAAGTAAAAAATTAAAGGATTTTATGGATAATGAATAATCTATATAAAAAATTAGATATACGCCTTTCGGCATTGGTTAGGCACCTAATTCCTTGTGATACAACAGCAGATGTAGGGTGTGACCACGGACTAGTTTCTTTATATATATTAAAGGCTAATTTATCTAAAAATGTTGTTTGCATAGATATAAGCCCAAAATGCTTGCAAAAAACCCAAAACCTACTTCAAAAAGCAAAATTGCAAGAAAATGCTACTTTTATTCAAGGTGATGGTCTTGCGGGGGCGGAAGATATACCTATAAATCAAATAGTTATAGCCGGAATGGGTGGAATAAACATAAGCAACATCTTAAACGCTATGCCAAAACTTAGCCAAGATGCAAGGCTTGTGTTGCAACCAATGAACAACATAACACTTGTGCGCAAAACTTTAAACAGTTTAAACAAAACTATAATCCGTGATGAAATTGTTTTTGATAAAAACAAATATTATCACATTATAGTTGCACAAAATGGCAAACAAAAATTAACAAAACAACAAATTCGTTGTGGGGCGGTTACCGAAGATTATCGAAGTGCCGACTATCAAAGATGGTTAGAGTTAAAAGTTAAAAAAGTTCAAGCAATAATAAACGCTATATCCAAAGACAACGAAAAATACCCCGAATTAAACGAGTATTTAAACGATTTAAATAAATGTAAATTTTAGAAGGTGAAATTATGATAAAAGAAATATTAGAATATCAAGCACTAGATGCAAAGCTTGTGTCAATCGAAAAAGAAATAGCATCTAGCCCAGCAAAACAAACAGCCAACAAAATGGTTGAATATGTAAAATCAGCACAACAAACATTAGTAACACTCGAACACAACGCCAGCAAATTAATTTTAGAGTACGAAAAGTTAAATAATCAATATCAAAATGCTATAAAAGATGTAGATAAACTTTCAAAGCAGAAGTTTGAAAACTTATCAAAAGATGAATTGCGTGAAAATGCAAACCTTACAACACAAATTAATAGCAACATTTTAAATATCGAGCGCAACATTGCCTTGCTTAGTGACAAAATTGTTAAAATTTTAAAAGAGTTTGAAAAAACAAAAGAACAAGCAAAAACCGCAAAATTAAAGTTTGAACAAAATAAAAACGCATATAATAAACTTGTAGAAACAAAACAAGCCGCTATCGAAAAACTACAACAAGAACTAGCAAAGGTAGAAAAAACCGTAGATAAAGATATATTAAAAAAATATAAAGAACTTCGTGGCGACAATAAATTTCCTATATTTGTGCCACTTATAAACGAAAGCTGTGGTGGTTGTGTAATGAATATGCCAAGGGCAAGGTTAGATAAATTAAAAGCCAACAAAATTTTGGAGTGCGAAAACTGCCATCGTATGATTTATTTAATGGAAGATAAAGATAAATAATATTAAAAAAAACCTGCAATTTAGCAGAGTTTTTTATTATTTACAAAATGTTTATAATAAAAGTTTTAAACTTTTAAGGAATGTTCTTCTTTTTTAGATTGAATAACTTTTACTATTTTTTCGGTCTTTTCTTTGTTTGACTGTTCATCAATTAAATAATCTATGTTAGCTTTAATTTTTTTTAAATCAATTTCTATAAGATTTTTTGATTGTTTGTTATCAATTGAGTTTGAAACAGATTCTGCAATACAAAGACCAAAGCAAACCGACATACTCTCGGCCCTAGAAAATAATTCATCCTTTGTTTTATTTGCGTGGTTTTTAATAAATTGCGGTTGTTCTGTAATGGCTTTTAGTTGCCAGTTTTCATCTTTTTTCAATAAATCTAGCATATGCTCATCAAAAAACTCGTCTGCATCGTCATAGTCGCCTAAAAAACTGTCGGCTATAACTGTTAAATTGTTTTCTTTTTTGTTTAGTTTTGTTGCTGCAAATAAGTCTTTATTTGCTTTTTTTATATGTGGATAATATTTATTATATTTATCTTTCATTGAATAAAAGTCAATGTTAGAAAACAAAGGAAAAACTTTTGCTTTATGTGGGGCATAAGATATATTTGTAATTTGTTTTAATATGTTTATAACTTCGGGTTTAGAATATTTTAGTTCTAGCATTTTATCTGCTATGGTGCAGGCAAGTAAGTTTGCTAAATCTATTCCAAAGCAGTGGCTAACAATTGTTAAGTTGCGCATATTTTTTTGTGCCGATAAAGTATCTATTCTTTTTCCATTTTTACAAACTAGCGGAAGAAAGATGCTGTTTGTAAGGACAATAATTTCTTTTAATGTAACATCTGCAGCAGTGGGGTTGTTATCAAGGCTTCCGTACATTAATGAATAAACTTTTAAGTTTTTATTTGTAGGTTTCGCGTGTATTAAATTAAAAACGAACTTTGCCAATCCGTTTGCAAATCTTCGTCCTACAACATAATTTCCACCAAAGCACAAAACGGTGGGGCTATCTATTTTAAGATTATTTAAATCAATATCAATATAGCCATATTTATTTTCTTTTGTTTTTTCAATTCTTTGCCCCAAGATACTGGGCATTCTGTCTTCTTGCATAATTGTTCCCTTTTGTATATTAATAATAACACATATTATATAACAAATCAATAGAGTGGCATTGTTTTTACTTTTTGTTTTGGGTATAAAAATTTTTGTGCGCGAATAAGATATAACACAAAAAGTTTAAAAAGGAATTTATTGTGGAAATTATAAAGTTTAAGCATAATCTATCATACTATATTAAACTTTTTGATACTCGAAAACAAAACAATGATTTATTTGGGGCGTTAGATGCGGCAAAAAACGCATTAAAGTATGCGGGACACCGAATACAAAAAGAAAGTGTTAATTTACTTATTGGGCAAGTTTATTACGAGATGGGGCAATACAGCCTTTCGTGCGAGTATTATTTTAGGGCACTAGAAGTGCCACAAACTATGGCAGGAGGTTACTTTGGCGTGGGGCGCAACTTAGTTAATATGCGAAAGTTTTTGTTAGCGCTAGATTATTTTGATAAGGTTTTAGAATATGATGTAAACAATATATTTACACAAAGTGTTTTAGAGTGGACCGATTTTATAAAAAAGCAAATTAGTGTTGAAGATAAGCAAACATTTTTAGAGAATAATTTATTAAATATAAAAAAATTAATAAAACAAAAACAATATATAAAAGCGCATAATATTTTGCAAAGCGCAATAAATCTTAACCCGCAAGACCCCACACTATTGCTTTTAGAGGCTGAATGTTTTATAGGGGAAGGAAATATAGATAGTGCACGACAAAACGCAAAAAATGTTTTAAAAACATTTCCGTACAATGCTGATGCAAGGTTAGTGCTATGCAAAATATGTAGGTTAGATGATGACGATACTTCTTTAAAAACATTAATTAGTGGTATTGAATTAAATAATATAAATAATGCACAAAAGTTGGAACTTGCACAATTATATGTAAGTGTGGGGCAAAACAACGAAGCCATAGATGTGTTAAAAAAATTAATAAATCAAGTGCCATACAGCCCCAAACTTTTTTTATATTTAGGCATTTGTTATTATAATATTTTAGATACACAAAATGCTTTATATTACTTAGCGCAAGCACGGTGGATAGATTATGAAAACCCCGTTCTTATCGAATTTTATAAAATTTTTAACAACTTTAAATATACTCTTCAATTAACCGACCAGTTGCCCAAAGACATAATAAACAATAAACTTAGTGATATACACACAAGTTTAAATAACCCCAAATTTATAAATAATTGGCTTCATTCATCTTTGTTGGTTGACCAAACAGATTGGCTTTTAACAACAAAGTGCTATGCACTAAGTGATAATTTTTTAAGCATACTATCTACCATAAAGAGCAAAAAAGCAGTAAAATATTATAAAAAAGCACTACTTTCGGTAAGATATAACATACATCAAAAATATTTATTAACAAAATACGCACTTATAAACAAAAATTTAAAAATAGTAAATGTAACAACTAATTTTATTTACCGAAGTTTTTTAAATCGTTTGCCAGCGTTTTGTAGTGGTATGCAGATAATAAAAAATTCGGTTGCGTCGGCGCTTGCGTATGCCGAATGTTTTGCAAACTATATAAATATTATACCAACCGCAAAAAATATTTATTTAAACATATTAGATAAAAATTTAGAAACGCAGATAGACGAAAATACGCTTACTTGTTTGATGTTTTATAATTATAATAGCGAACTAAAAAGTGTTTGCAATTATTTTAATGTAGATATTGCTAAAGTAGAAAATACAAAAAGTTTATTAAATTTATAAGAAGGTGCTTTATTGTTAAATCTAATTTAAAAAACGGACTTTTAGGTGGCTGCGTTATTTTTGCCACCATTGTAGGTGCGGGGTTTGCTTCGGGTAAAGAAGTGTGGTACTATTTTGCCAGATATGGTGCTGTTTGTTATCCTATAATAATTTTAATGGGTATATTGTTTTTTATTTTGTGTTTTTTATGTTTACAGTTTGGTAAAAAGTTTGAAATTACAGCAGTAAAACAATTAAATTATGTAATGTTTAAAAAATTTAGTTTTATTGCCGAACTTGTTTTGTGTTTTAGCAATTTTATAATACTTAGCACTATGTTTGCGGGTGCAGATAGTTTGTTTTTCGAAAGTTTTGGCATAAAACTATACCGCTTTGGCGGAATATTAACCGCCCTTGTTTCTATAATTGTTGTTTGGCTTGGATTTAAAAAATTATTAAAGGTCAATATTGTAATAGTTCCGGGAATGCTTATAGTTGTTTTAATAATTTTAGTTAATAGCATTTTGTGGAATGCTCAATTTCAAATTATTAATATAAATGTAAGATATAACACATTATTTGCGTTAGTAAACAGTCTTTCGTTTATAGTAAGCAACTTATTTTTTGCAGGGTTTATTTTTGCAAAAATGGGTAACGGCGCAACAACAAAAACAAATCTTATTTCTAGTGCGTTGGGTAGTATATTTATGGTGGTTTGCATTTTGGGTATGGTTAGCATTTTATATTATAACCAATCAAGTTTTGCTTATGATATGCCGCTTGTTTATATAGCGGCGGGGCAAAATGTAGTGCTTGGTGTTATTGCAAGGGTTGTAGTGTGGCTAGGAATAGTTACCACTGCTATATCTTTGTTATATCAAATAACCAACTGGCTAGAATCTTATTTTGGAAAACATAAAATAATAAGCATAATTGTGTGTATTTTATCTTTAATTTTTGCAAATATTGGGTTTAGTGCAATGATAAATTATTTTTACCCGTTGCTTGGCTTTTTTGGTTTTTTATTTTTAATTTTTATGTCTAGGCAAATGTCAAAAATGCCTAAATATCTAAAAGCGGGTAAGGTATAATGAAATATAAAATAATAAATAAAAAAAGTTGCTATATACAAAAAACAGTAAAACTAGGTAATAACTGCATAATATATCCTAACTGTGTTTTGCAAAACTGCATAGTACCTAGTGGTAGTATAATAAAAGCAGGAAGTGTAATAATTAGTTAATTTTAGATGTAATTAATTGACACTTTTTTTGTTTTTTTATATACTAAATTATAACGGAGGTGTAAATATGGCAGATAAAGATGAAGGTTTAGGTGGTGCTTTACAAAAAGTTTTTAATATGTTAAGCAAACTTTGCGCTTTTGTTTTGATTCTTACTTATGTGGTGTTTGCAATCAACTCGAACTGGACTTTTATTAATAACGAAACAGTATTAAAAGTTATTCAATATATTATGTATTATGGTCCGTTAATTATAGCAAGTTTGGTGGCTATCGAGTTTACAATAAAACGCAATATTGTGTTACAAATTTTAGTTTATTTGCTAATTGCGGTTATGATAATCTTCCAATTTTTCCCAGGTACATGGAGCAGTATTATAACAGCAGTAAGTGGTTCATAAAAGTGCAAAAAAGTTTGCACTTTTTTTATTTGACATTGTGGTTTATATTTCTTATAATTTTAAAAAGGATGATAATATGTTGTTATATACAAAAAAGATGTTACCATATAATATAATTAATATCTTGTGTTTGCTGTTGGGCAACATATTATTTTTGTTTTCGTTTGTGCTATTGTTTAATAGCAGTGAGTATAGCCTAAACTATTATTCGTGGCTAAAATATATAGACATATTTAGTTGTGTGTTTTTACTTACTAATATAGTTTTGGGCAGTATTTTATTAATTCCGCAATATCTACTAAGTCCGCCAAAACAAAAAAAAGTGTTGCATACTATATTTAGTATTATTCAAGTTTATATAGTAGTTTTAGCCTTTTTTAACCTAATATCGTTTTATACTGGTGCTATTCACATACTTATAATTCTTGCCATATCCTTTATGATTTTAGCGCAAGTTGTTATGCTTATTTCTAATGTTGCGGTAGAAAAAGATATGCTTTTTGATAACTATGACAAAGAGTATTTTAAAGAAGTAAAAGTTTTTGACAAACAAAACAAAATTGTTTTAAAAACTAATATAACAGAACTAACCCCTGCATCTGTTGTTATAAACAAAAATACATTAATAACTGCTGTTTTATCTATAATTTGTTATTTATCTATTTTAGCGGTTTATATTGCTTGGGTTTTAAAGTTTGAACTTTCTATAAATCAAAGTGTAATTTACATCTTTTTAGGAAGTATAATTGTGCTGCTTTTAATGTTGTTGTTAAGTTTTTTGTTAATGCAATATAAAAATTCATTAAAGTTTTTATACATAAACAGATGGGTGCCAGTGGTATTGCTTTGTGTTAATATAATTTTGCTATGTTGCATTGTTGCTATATTATATTTTGCATCAAGCGTACAAATAAACATTTATATATTAATGCCGGTTGTTGTTATGCTATGTTTAATAAATTATTTGTTATTGTCAATAATTTACACTAATAAGACATTGTATAGCAAAATATTAAAATAATATATTTGTCTTTTAATTGACAATTTAACAATCTTTTTGTATCATAAAACTATAAACAAAAAGGAGAGTTTTATAATATGGCTAAAAACAAATTAAATCTTAAAAAGATACTTTGTGCAATATTGTTTATGGCAATGGGTGGTCTTTTGATTGGTGCGTACTTTATACCTGTTTTATCAAACGACCTATTTTCATACAACTGTGCAGATATAATTGCAAATGGTAGCAGCAATGGTAGTTATACCGCTATTGCCGTAATGGGTTTAATTTCTATGATTTTGGGTGTTCTATTAATATTAGGCGCTTTGGTTAACCTATTTGCAAAAGTTAAAAACTTAGATTTAGTTATGGTTTGTGTATCTGTGTTGATTGCTATTTTGGGTGTAGTTGCATTAATTATAGCAATAACCCAAACAGGTAAAAGCATGGGAATTACCACAGTTTTGGGCTTTGGTACATTTGCAATAATTATTGCTGGCGTAGTTGCATTGTTGACAGCCTTATTTGCAAAATCAAAACTTTAATAATGTTAAAAAAAAGACCGTTTTAAGCGGTCTTTTTATTTTTTATATAAAAGGTTATATAGTGTTTGCGTAAAGTTGTATTCTTGCATTAGGTTTTGCGTTTCGGCGAGCATCTGCTTCTTTATATTGCTTGGCACTTTTGTTTTAACAGCCCTAATTAATAAATTTTTTGGTGTAGCATCTAAGTCAATAAATTCAAGTAGGTCGGTTTTATAATCTTGTGTTTCTAGCATATTGCATCTAATAATATCAGTAAACAAGGCACTTATGCGTTCTTTTGCTATGCCATATCTATTTAAAATATTAAAGTTTTGGCTTTTAAATTGAAAATTAATTTCGTGTTGGCAACAAGGCACACTAAAAATTAGTTTTGCATTCCATTTGATAGCATTATATAGTGCATAGTCGGTTGCGGTGTCGCAGGCGTGAAGACTTATAACCATATCTATATTATAATATTAGGTTGATAATCTTTTATATCGCCAACATAAAATTTTAAGTTTTTATAGCCATATCTATTTGCGGCATTATTGCAGTTTTTTATAACATCTTCTTTTAAGTCTAAGCCTATAATTTGTGCATTTATGTGTTTTATTTCTACTAAATAATAATAAATAACAAATGTTAAATACGATTTACCACAACCAAAATCTATAATGTTTAAACTTTTTAATCCACTTTTAACCACTGCATCATCTATAATTTCTAACATTTTGTTAATTTGCCTAAATTTATCGTGCATAGCATTAACAATTTTACCATCTTTTGTAAATATGCCCATATCTACAAGCGGTGGCACAATAGTGCCTTCGCTGATTATATAATTTTTTGTGCGGTTATGCTGTGGGGTAGTTAAAACTATATTTTTACTTTTTTGTTTTAATACAAATATTTTATCTTTTTTACTAATTTTTATTGTGTATTCGTTTTGTTTGCAGAATATATTTATTTGTTTAAAAAAGTTTAAATACTGTATTATTAGTTGTTGTAATTGTTTTGTATCTAACTTTTTATTGAATACTTGTTTTTCGGTGTATAGGCTAAGTAAATAATAGTTATCTTTTAAAACTGCATCGGCTTTTTTATATTCAAAAGTATTTGCCTTGCGGTTGCTAAATACTACCTTAACTGCATTATCTAAAAAAATATCTTCAATAACTTTTGGAAGTTGCAAAAAATCTGTTTCCATAAAAACTCCTTTATTGAAATTATATATATTATAAATCGTTTTGTCAAGGCAATATAAAAAAGAGTAGTGCATAGTACTATTTTTGTGGGTAAGTGCTAAAATTTTGGTGCATAGTATATAAAATATGTATGCATAGTACTATAAGTGCATAGTATTAAAATTAAAAAAAGTTTAAAAATATTTTTGCATAAAGTTGTCAAAGAAAATATGGTGTGCTATAATTTTAAATATCAGGGGGATTGCCTATGAAAAAGTTTTTTCAAGATTTTAAAAAGTTTATTTCACGCGGAAACATAGTAGATATGGCTATAGGTGTAATTATTGCAACCGCATTTACTGCAATAGTTACAGCATTAACTAACAAAATTATTATGCCGGTTATTAACTACCTATTATCGTTAGGTGGTGCAGGGCTAGAATCTGCCTACACATTTTTAAGTAAACAATATACCGTAGATGGTGCTGGTAACACTGTTGTAGATTTAACAAAAAGTATTTATATAGATTGGGGTGCATTTATAACTGCAATATTAAACTTCTTCTTAATTGCGCTTGTGTTGTTTATTATATTAAAAGTTATGATGTCGGCACAAGGCTTTGTTAAAAACAGGGTTAGTCAAATGCCAACAAAAGAAGAAAAAGCCCAACTTAAAGCAAATGGTGTTAATATGAAAAACCACGCCGAAGTTGTAAAAGCTACTGCCGAATTGCGTGAAAAGAACAAAGTTGTGGTAGAACCAAAACCAACAACCGATGAATTGCTTGCTGAAATTTTAGTAGAAATTAAAAAGCAAAACAAAGATGAAAAACTTGCCAAAGAACCTAAGGCAGAGTAAATAAAAAAGACTTTTTAATAAAGTCTTTTTTATTTTTCTTCTAGCATATTTTGTAGGGTGCGCCACGAAAGAAGCGCACATTTAACTCGGGCGGGCATATTAGATATGTTTTCAAAAGCCACGCTGTTGCCTAATTTCTTTTTTTGTGCAGGGGTTAGTTTTTTGCGCTCTATCATATTTATAAATATGTCTACAATTTCTTTTGCTTCGTCTATGGTTTTGCCAATTAATGTTTCTATCATTATCGAAGTTGAACTTTGCGAAATTGCACAGCCGTGCCCCACGAAAGCCGCATCTACAATTTTGTTGTTTTCTATTTTTAAATTTAATGTTATGTCATCACCACAGTTTGGGTTGTGTCCGTGCAAACTGCAAGTAGGTAAGTCTAAATTGCGCATGTAGGGGCTATTAGAACTGTGTTCCATAATTAAATCGGTGTAAATATTATCTATATCGTTTGTATTTGTCATAATTAAACCTTTATATACTTTTTAAATATTTCGTAAACTTTTTTAAGTGCTAAAATTAATTTATCTATATCTTCTTTTGTGTTGTAGATGCTTAAACTTACGCGGCAAGTACTATCTATGCCTAAATATCTAAGCAGTGGTTGTGCACAGTGATTGCCCGAGCGTATATAAACATTATGTTTATCTAAAATGCTGGCAACATCGTGTGGGTGAACTCCGTTTATATTAAAAGAAATTACGCTAGAATGTTTTTCGGCATCACTTGTACAATATAGTGTAACAAATTTTAGTTTTTTTAGTTGGGCTAATGCATATTTTGTTAATTCTTTTTCTATTTTTATTATATTGCTATAACCAATTTCGTTTATATAATCTATGGCAGCACCCAGCCCTATAACGCCACCAGCATTTTGCGTGCCTGCTTCAAATTTATTTGGCAGTGGGGCATAGGTGGTATCTTGTTCGTAAACATATTCTATCATATCTCCACCCATTAAAAATGGTGGCATACACTCTAAAATTTCTTTTTTACCATATAACACACCCACACCCATAGGGCCGAACATTTTATGCGAAGAAAACACAACAAAGTCGGCGTCGGTTTTTGTTACATCAAAAGGTATATGCGCAATACTTTGTGATATATCTACAATCACTTTTGCACCCATTTTGTGTGCATAAGATATAATACTTTGCACATCGTTTAATGTGCCTAATACATTAGATGCGCTACTAATTGCTACAATTTTTGTATTTTTAGTTATTTTTTGTTTAATTTCGTTTGGGTCTAGTTGAAAATCATTGTTTAGATAAATATATTTTAACTTTGCCCCTGTTTTTTTGCTGACCATTTGCATTGGCACAATTGTGCTGTGGTGTTCCATTATAGAAACAACAATTTCATCGTTTTTTGTTAAATTATTTAAACAATAACTATATGCTATTAAATTTAAACTTTCGGTTGCGTTTTTTGTAAATATTATTTCTTCATCATATTTTGCGTTAATTAGTTGTGCAACTTTGTGCCTAGCGTTGTTGTATAGTTCGGTTGCGTTTACACTAAGTGAATACGAGCCACGATAAGGGTTTGCGTTATACTTTGTGTAATAGTTATGCACAGCCTTTAAAACGCTTTTTGGGTGTTGTGAAGTTGCACCTGTATCTAGGTATGCAAAATTATTGTTTTTTAAAATTTCAAAATCTTCTTTAATTTGTAAATTAGTTTTCAAAATTTATACTCCTATCTATATTTTCTAAAATTTCGTTTTTAATATCTTCGTTAAAAATGTTTTTTGTTATACTGTTAAACTGCGCGCCAACCAAAATTTTTGTGGCTTCGGTTTTATTAATTCCGCGGTTCATTATATAAAATAGCGCGCTTTCGTCAACTTTTCCGGCACTGGCGCTGTGGCTGCCTGTTACATCTTCTTCGCCACACAACAGCATAGGCAAAGATTTAGATTTTGCGGTTTTGCTTAGCATTATGCAGTATTCATTTTCGCTGCCTTCACTTTTTTTTGCACCTTTTATAAAATTAATTAGCCCTTTATAATGTTTTCTTGCATTTTCGCTTAATGCGCCTATTGTGTTAAGGCACGCTATATTTTTTGGTTTTGTTAATTCTACATTATAATTTAAATCAACAACAGCATTTTCTTTCCCAAAATACATTGTGTCTAGTTGTGTTTTTGTGTTTTCACCTAATGAAGTTGAATATAAGTTTTGTATGGTGTTTTGTTGTGCAAAATCTATAATACAATAATTAATTTTAGCATTTTGTTGTTTTGTATCTTGAATGGTTAAATAGTTGTTGCCCAAAAAGTTGGAATAAACAATTATATCTAAAACACTGTTTTTGCCCATATTTATTTTTATTAAACCATTATGGTATGCGGGCAAGCCTTTATAAGTTATAATTATTTGCGCTTTTACATTGTTTTGCAGTTCTATATTTAGTATATCTACAAGACTATTGTTTTGTTCATTAAACATTGCATTAATTTTTATTGGGGCAGTAGTCGATTTTTTTATAACTATGCTATTTGTTATATTTGCATTTAAAAATTGTTTTTGTAACTCGGGGGATATTATTTGTTTGGTGTTTGTATCTGTTTTGTTTAGTACTATGCACTCTTTTTGGTTTTCTATTTTATAGTTTTTAAAAGGTGTAGGTGTGTATATAATATTGCTATCTAAAATTTCAATATTATTTATACCATAACTTTGCACAGTATTAACTGGTGTAAAATTTACTTTCATTAGCCAATACCCCCTTTTAGTTCTAGATTTATAAGTCGGTTCATTTCTACGGCATATTCCATAGGCAATTCTTTTGAAATTGGGTTTGCAAAACCTCGCACTATTAATGCCCTTGCGTCATCTTCACTAAGTCCGCGCGACATTAAATAAAATATTGCGCTTTCACTAATTTTGCCCACTTTTGCCTCGTGCGAAAATACTACATCGTTGTTTTCTATATTATTTAGTGGTATGGTATCACTGCGCGAAATATCATCTAGCATCAGCCCGTCACAACTTACGCTACTTTTGGCGTTTGTGGCAGTTGGCAAAACACTAACAAGACTGCGATATGTGGCAATTCCACCACTTTTTGAAATACTGCGTGCATTTACTACACTAGAAGTGTTTTTACCTATATGAATAACTTTAAAACCAGTATCTAAGTTTTGCCCTTGTCCCGCAAAACTAATACCAGTGTATTCGGTGCGCGAATTGTCACCCTTTAAAACACTTAAAGGGTAGAGCATAGATATTTTGCTTCCAAAACTTCCGCTAACCCAATCGACCTGTGCATTCTTTTCAATAATGGCTTTTTTGGTGTTTAGGTTTAGCATATTTTTAGACCAGTTTTCAATAGTTGAATATCTAAGGTATGCATTATCTTTTACAAACAACTCTACACAGCCTGCGTGTAAGTTTATTTTACTGTATTTTGGGGCACTGCAACCCTCTATAAAGTGCAAACTTGCATCATCTTCTACAATAATAAGGGTGTGTTCAAACTGTCCGCTATCGGGTGAGTTTAACCTAAAATAAGATTGTAAAGGTTTTTCTAGTTTTACGCCTTTTGGAACATATACAAAACTTCCGCCACTAAACACGGCATAATGTAGCGCAACAAACTTGTGGTCGGAAAGGGGAACACACTTGCTAAAATATTGTTTAACTAAATTTGGGTATTGTTTTATTGCGCTGTCTATGTCGGTGTAAATTACGCCTAGTTTTTGCAAGTCTTCTTTAATGCTGTGGTAAACAATTTCACTATCATATTGTGCGCCAACACCAGCAAGATATTTGTGTTCGGCTTGTGGAATACCTAATTTTTCAAATGTTTGCTTAATGTTTTGAGGCACATCTTTCCAGTTGCTTTTTATATCGGTGTTTGGTTTTACATAAGTAGCAATGTTATTCATATCTAGTTCACTTAAATCGGGTCCCCAAACAGGAAGACTAAGTTTGTTATAGATTTGTAAAGCCTTTAACCTAATTTCTAACATCCAACTTGGCTCGTTTTTTTGTTTTGAAATTTCCTTTACAATATCTTCGTTTAAGCCTTTTTCTATTTTAAAAGCGTATTCATCTTTGTTTTTAAAGTCGTACAAACTATCATTTATTTGTGCTACTTTTGTTTTTGCCATTATTTACCTTCTTTATAGGCCGAAAAGCCATTTTTTTCTATTTCTTTTACTAATTTAGCATCGCCCGAATGTACAATTTTTCCGTCTATTAAAATGTGCACTTTATCTACTTTTAAATTTTCTAAAATTTTTGCGTTGTGGGTGATAATTAATACGGCGTTGTTATTATTTTTATATAAATTAATACCCTTAGAAACCACTTTTATTGCATCTACATCTAAGCCCGAATCGGTTTCGTCTAATATTGCAAGTTTTGGGTTAAGTGCTAAAAGTTGTAAAATTTCGTTCTTCTTTTTTTCACCACCGCTAAAACCTAAGTTTAAATCGCGCGAGAGCATTTCTTGTTTTATTTGCAGTTGCTTAGCAAGATTGTTTAGTTCTTCTTTTAATTCAAACACATTAACATTTTTTTGTTGTTTAGATTTAGCTGTTTTTATAAAATTAAAAGTGGAAATTCCTGCAATTTCGGCAGGTAACTGAAACGACATAAAAACACCCAACTTTGCAATTTCGTCGGTGGTAAGGTTTTTTAAATCGTGCCCATCAAAAGTTATTTTTCCTTTATCTAGGGTGTAGGCTGGGTTGTTTAAAATAACATTGCCCAAAGTTGTTTTACCTGCACCATTAGGGCCCAAAATAACATGTGTTTCGCCTTTGTTTATTGTTAAACTAAGCCCTTTTAATATGGTTTTTTGGTTTGTACTGGCGTATATATTTTTAACTTCTAAAAGTTTTTCCATAAATGCTCCTAAATAAAAAAATAATTCCTACTAATTTAGTATGAATCATTGTACTATATTAAAGCTTTTTTGTCAATATAAAATCATATATTTATAATTTTTATAAACTATTGACTTTTGTTTATTGGCTATGCTAAAATTCAAAAAGAGGTGGAAAAATGGAAGATTTAAAAGAATATTTTTATTCACACTTTAAAACAGAAGAAGATTTTAGCAAAAAATATGGAATGTTTGCACCAATTGTTAAGGCGTATATAGAATCTCTTATATCATATAAATTTATAACCACAACAGAGCCCGTTGATAAATTAATAAACACTAATATTAAGTTAGTAAAAAAATTTAGTGTTTTAAATAATTTAAGAGATATGAATTTTGCTAATAATGAAGATAATATTATAAAAAATTTAACTGCATTAGCAATAAATCATTTTAGTGATGAGAATGAAAAGGGTATTGTTGATGTAGCTGGGACGGATATTGAAGTTCTTTTACCTAAGGTGTTTGAAGGTAATAAAGATTATTCGAACAAAACATTGAATGAATTTTTAAAAATTTTTGAACAATATTCCCAAACACCAGAAGAAGCAAATAGTAAGAAAGATAAGTTTATAAAAACTATTGTTCACGAGTTAAACCACGCAATTTGTCATAAAGAATTTTTTTATGTTAAAAATGGGGAATTAATTAACGATAGCAGTACTTTTACAAAGGAAGAGTTATACACACTGCCCTATACCGAGTTTGCTGGTGGTATTAGGATAGCAGATTATTATAAAGACGGAAAAGTTTTAATTAGAAGTGCTGGTGATAGAATACACGAGGGGATAACCGAATTTCTAGCATGGATGCTTATGTCATCTAAATTTATAAAACAATTAAGATTTGCCCCTGATGTTAGTTTATCAAGGAGTTACCAACCATATCCTTCGTTAATTGAGTTATATATGGTTGCGGATCCTAGTTTTATAACTAGTGCATATTTTAAAATTCCAACACCAGAACAAAAAAACAAGTTTAAGGAATTGGTGAATTGGCAAGAAAATGTTTTAACAGTCTTTGATGATTTTAATAAACTTAATGACAATTCAACAGACAAACAAATAAACGAAGCAGAGACAAAACTTATTTCTGTTCTTGAAAAACAAATGGATAAAATTTTGGAAATAGCAAAAGAAAAGAACTTGGAAAATAAGAAGTTGCAAATGATGAGTAGAAGTACATATTCATTTTTGGATCCATATTATTGGGTGGAAAAAGCATTTGATTATGCCAATTTTAAAGAAAGAGACCACGAGTTGGCTGATGCTTATGCAAATCAATTTAAACAATTTAGAGAAAATAAATCACAAGAATTTATAGGATTAGTTGAAGATTTACCAACAAATAAATAAAAAGGGGATAATTAATCTCCTTTTTTTAATAAATCGGCAATGGTTACGCTAGAAAGATAATTGGTTATTTGCTTGTTTAGTGTAACCCAAATATCGCCACCAGCACATTCGCTTTTTCGTGGGCAGTCGGTGTTGCAACTAATATTTGGCATAACATCACCCGTAACTGTTAAAATATCGCAAATGCTGGTTTTTTTATCGGGGCGGGCAAGTTTATAACCGCCATCTTGCCCTCTAAGGCTGGTAAGAATGCCTGCTTTTAATAGTTTGCTGGCAATTTGCTCGGCATACTTAATTGATATGTTTTGCGCTTTTGCAACTTCGCTTAATGCAACATAGTTTTTATTTTTTGCTATATCTACAACAATGCGTACTGCATATCTGCCTGCTGCGGAAATTTTCATATTTGCCCCCTTAATTTTTTATTAGTTTAACATAATGTTATGTTTTTTGCAAGTTTTTAGTTAAAATAAGGGTAGGGTAATAGTTTTTTGTTAGCAAAATAGTTAAAAATTTTATATAATAATTTGTGCAAAAACTATTTAAATTTTTTGCAAATACTGTTGACAAAAATTATTTTTTAAGGTATTATTGTTAGGTTGTATCACTAAATACTATTTTTATTGTGCGATACAAGGTGATACTTTGTGTCCTATCGGGGTGTAGCGCAGTTGGCTAGCGCACTTGATTTGGGATCAAGGGGCCGGGGGTTCGAGTCCCTTCACCCCGACCAATGTGGTACGACACTTATGACTTAGTAGCTCAGTTGGTTAGAGCGCTGCCCTGTCAAGGCAGAGGTCGAGGGTTCGAGCCCCTTCTAGGTCGCCATTGTGCAACAGCACAAATTTTTTATGGGACTATAGCTCAGTTGGTTAGAGCTATCGGCTCATAACCGATCGGTCCAAGGTTCGAGTCCTTGTAGTCCCACCATTGCTGTAACCAACTAAGTTTCAGCAGCATAAGCCCTGGTAGCTCAGTTGGTAGAGCAAAGGACTGAAAATCCTTGTGTCGTGGGTTCGAGTCCCACCTAGGGCACCACACGCTGGCGTGGCTCAACGGTAGAGCAGCTGACTTGTAATCAGCAGGTTGTAGGTTCGATTCCTATCGCCAGCTCCATTATAATAGATTATAGAAGGGGTCTATTATATAACAATACCTTCTATTATGGGAAGTTTCCAGAGTGGCCAAATGGAGCAGACTGTAAATCTGTTGTCGAAAGACTTCAGGGGTTCGAGTCCCTTACTTCCCACCAATACACCTAAGTTTAGGTGTTTTTTTATGTAAGGAGATACTATGGAAAAAGTATTTGTGTGTGCAAGTATGCAACTTGCTAAAAATCAAAATATAAATAGTCAAGCCCAAAAACTTGGCACAATTTTAGCCCAAAATGATGTAAAATATGTGCAGGGTGGTTATAATGGTGGGCTGATGGGGCTTACACTAAATGCGTTTTTGCAAAAAAGTAAGAATGTAGAGTTTTATATTCCTAAGGCATATTACGATTATGATGCACCAAATTTAGAAAAACTTGTAGGCAAAGAATATTTTAAGGCTTATAAAGTTAATGGCGAAGCCGAGCGCCTAAAACGAATTGTAAAGTGTGACAAAGTTGTTGTTTTGCCAGGCGGAACAGGCACAATAGAAGAATTGTTATATTCTAACGAAACAGCCCGTGCAAAAGAACACACAGCCCAAATTTATTTAATTAATATAGATGGCTATTTTGACGGCTTTTTAAAGCAAGTAAAACTAAGTATAGACCAAGGTTTTTCTACCCCCGAAGCAATAAAATTTACGGTATTAAATAGTGTGGATGAATTATCTTTTGATAATATAGATAACAAAATAAATAGTTTAAATAAATCTTAACACCTTATAAAAGGTGTTTTTCTTTTGATTTTTTGCAAAAAAATGATATAATTATAACATTATAAACAAAGGGGGGGGAAGTAGTATGCAGATAGAAGTAAATTATCATAGTTCGGTTTTAATAAATGATAGCATTTATATAGACCCACTAAATATAACTAAAAATGTTATGGTGCAATATGTATTTATAACACATCCGCACTGGGACCATTTTTCTATAAAAGACATCAACAAAATAATCACAAAAAACACGCAAATTATTTGTCCACTAAGTATGAAAGATGAAATTAACAACATTTTTGACAATCCTATTACTTTTGTGCAGCCTAACCAACAATATACAATAGACGGCTTAAAATTTAGCACAATTCCTTCATATAATTTAGATAAACAATTTCATTTAAAACAATATAATTGGGTGGGGTATATTTTAGATATTAACGGGGTTAGTGTAACCATTGCTGGCGATACCGACCTAACGCCCGAACTAAAAAAAGTAAAAACAGATATTTTGTTGCTTCCAATAGGTGGAACTTTTACTATGGACTATAAACAAGCAGCACAAGCGGTAAACATTATAAAACCTAAAAAAGTTATACCCGTGCATTATGGCGAAGTTGTTGGAAATGCAAAAATGGCACAAAAGTTTAAACAACTTATAAACAAAGACATAGAATGTGAAATTCAAATTTAAAAAATATTATTCATCTTTAAATATTAAAAAATATTTTGCACATAATTATATTTGGAGGTGAAAATATGAACTATACAATTATACCCAACTGGATTGCCTTTATTGTTCTAGTTATTGGTGGCTTAAACTGGGGGTTAGTAGGAATATTAAACTTTAACCTAGTAGAATGGATTTTTGGCGGTTTTAATGTTGGTGCAATAATAATTTATGTTTTAGTATTAATTTCTGCATTATGGTTAATTATATCTGCCTTTTTAAATGGTGCAATTTATTTTAGAACTCGTCAAGAAAGGTAAAAAGAAAAAACACTAATTTTAGTGTTTTTTTGTTTTGTAATTATTCTAATTCTACTTCGTTTTGTTCTTTTTCGGTTTCGAAGTAGTTTATAAAATCTTTGTCTATGGTGTTTGCGTTTCTTATAGAGTAATAACCATATTTTTTGCGTATTTTGTCGCAGGCATTATTAAACTTTTTTAGTTTTTCGTGGTTTTTATCTTCAAAAAGTAGCATTTGTTGTGCATTTTGTGTAGTACTATGCAGATTAGAAACAGCCACACGCACCGCACGAATGCAAATTGTTTGTTCGCCCCAAAATGTGTCAAAAATTTCCATTGCATACTTTGCAATTTCTTGCGGGCTGTTGGTGCTGATGTTTTTTGTAAGCGAGTGACCTGTTGTGTATAAGTTGCTGTCTTTCAAACTTAAATGCACAGTTTTTCCGCATACACCTAACTCACGCATTCGGTATGCAATTTTTTCGGCTAAAACTAAAACCGTGCTTAAAATTTCTTCACGCTTTGTAAGGTTGCGGAGTGCTGTTAAACCATTGCCAACACTTTTTTGCTCGGAGTTGTGTTTTAGGTCTATAATTTCGCTGTTGTCTTGACCGCTTGCTACGGCTTGCATTCGTGGACCAATTATTCCAAAATGCTGTTCTAAAAGTTGCGGGCTGGCGTTTGCTAAATCGCCTATACTAAAAATGTTTAACTTATTTAGTTTTTTGTATGTTTTTTTGCCTATAAATATAAGGTTGTCGGCGGGGAGTGGGTAAATAAGTTGTTTAAAGTTTTCGGGCGTTATTTCGGTGGTTGCGTTGGGCTTTTTTAAGTCGCTTCCTAACTTAGCAAAATACTTGTTAAAAGACACACCAACAGATATTGTTAAACCTGTTTCTTTATACACAATTTCACGCAATTTATCTGCAATTTGTTTGCCTGTTCCAAAAAGTTTTGTAGAATGCGTAACATCTAACCAACACTCATCTGGACCAAAACTTTCAATCTTATCTGTAAAGCGTGAATATATTTCAATTACTTGCTTGCTAAATTCTTGATACTTTTTAAATTGCGGGGGTAGGCAAATAATGTTTGGGCATTTTTGTTGTGCTTGCCAAACTGTGTCGCCTGTTTTTACACCATATTTTTTGGCTATCTCGTTTTTTGCTAGCACCACGCCGTGCCTGTGCCTTGGGCTGCCTGCCACAGCAACTGCAAAATTTTTTAATGCAGGGTTTAGCACGCATTCGGCACTTGCATAAAAGTTGTTTAAATCACAATGTAAAATAACAGCCATAATTTTCTCCTATAACAATATTACCACACTTTTTTAAAAAGTAGAACATATTTTCTATAATTTATAAAATATACCATAAAACAAAAAAGTATATGAGTTTTCATATACTTTTTTTGTTATAAAAAAATAAAAGAGTACTAAAACAAGTTTGCTACTAAAAGGGTGGAAATGATGTAACAAAATGTTGTACTCTACGTTTATAATACTATATTTTTATATTTTTGTCAAACAAAATAAATGGTATGTAAGGTGTATGCAAGACTTGACAATTTTTAAAAATTGTATATTAATTTTGGGCTGGTGTAGCACTATCTTCGGGCTCGGCTTTTTTAATACTTAGGCTGATGCGCTTTTTAGCCACATCTACGCCAATAACACGCACACGCACTTTGTCGCCAACGGTTAAAACTTCGCTAGGGTGCTTTATATATTCGTTGCAAATTTCGGATATATGCACAAGTCCGTCTTGATGTACGCCAATATCTACAAATGCGCCAAAGTCTATAACATTACGCACTGTTCCGTTTAAATCCATACCCACAGTTAAGTCTTCGAGTGATAATAAATCGCTGCGCAAAACAGGTTTTGGCAAACTATCTCGAATATCTCTACCTGGTTTTAAAAGTTCTTGCACAATGTCGTTTAGTGTTGGAACACCTACGCCACAAAGTTGGGCAACTTTTTCTTCGCCTTCTTGCATAATTTTTGCGGGAAGAGTAGTTAAGTTGTGTTGTAAAATATCTTGCTCGGTTAGGTTAAAGTGTTTTAAAAGTTTGTTTACTGCCTCATAACTTTCGGGGTGAACTGCTGTGTTATCTAGCACATTTTTTGCATTAGGAATACGCAAGAAACCAGCGCATTGTTCGTATGCCTTTGCACCCAAGCCCGAAACATCTAAAAGTTCGCCACGGTTTTTAAATTCTTTTTTGCTATCTCTATATTTTACAATAGCGCCAGCGGTTTTTTGGTTTAAACCACTAACACGGGCAAGTAGTGGCACCGATGCAGTGTTTAGGTCAACACCCACTTCGTTAACACTGCTTTCTACTACACCTTCTAGCACTTCTGTTAGCCTTTTTTGTGGCATATCGTGCTGGTATTGCCCAACACCAATAGATTTTGGGTCAATTTTAATAAGTTCTGCCAATGGGTCTTGCAAACGCCTTGCAATACTAACTGCACTACGGATACTTACATCGTATTGCGGAAATTCAGCTGCACCAAGTTTGCTGGCACTATACACCGAGGCACCTGCTTCGTTTACAATGGCATATTGCACAGGCTTTTTAAGTTTTTTAATTAAGCCTGCAACAAAAATTTCGGCTTCTTTGCTGGCTGTACCATTACCAATACTAATTGTATCTACATTATTGCGGTAAATCATTTCGGAAAGTTTTTGTTCGCTTTCTTCAATTTTAGATTGTGGTGGGGTAGGATAAACCACGCCCGTATCTAAAACTTTTCCGCTAGCGTCAATAACTGCAATTTTGCAACCTGTGCGGTATGCAGGGTCAACTGCCATAATAATTTTATTTTTAAGTGGTGGTTGCATAAGCAGTGGTTTTAGGTTTAGTTCAAACATCTTAATTGCTTGTTCGTCGGCGTTTTCGGTCATAGTGTTTCGAAGTTCACGCTCTAATGAAGGTGCAAGTAGGCGGGTGTAACCATCTTTTATTGCATTAACTACAAATTGGTGAATTTCGGTTTCGCCTAATTTTTGTTGCTCGGGCTTTGCCTTTTTAACTTTGTTTTGTGTGTCTTCAAATTCTTTTATAATGTCGTCTAAATATGGCTTTGCTTCACCCTTTAAAAACTGTTTAAATAATACAGTATATACAGTTTTTGTTGTATTTTGGTCTAAATTAAACTCTGCCTTAATTGCACCTTCTTTTTCACCCCTGTTTACTGCTAAAATTCGGTGGCTTGGCATTGTTTTAATTAATTCGTTAAACTCTTTATAAGTTTCGTAAGTTTTATTTTCGTCTTTTGTTTCGTCCCAAGAAGTTTTTAGTTTTGCCTTTGCCCAATATACTTCGCGAAGTTGTTTGCGGGTTTCGGTGTCGTCGGATACTATTTCGGCAATAATGTCGCTAGCACCTTGCAATGCTTCTTCGGTGTTGTTTATACCTTTTTCGACATTAACATAAGGCTTTGCAAGTTCTTCTAGGTTTGTGCCTTGTTTTTGTTTTAAAATTTCGTCAGCAAGAGGTTGAAGCCCTGCTGCAATAGCCACACTAGCCCTTGTTTTTCTTTTGGGCCTAAATGGGCGGTATATATCTTCAATCTCGGTTAGAGTTAGGGCATCGTTTATGCTTTTTTCTAGTTCGGGTGTTAGGTTGCCTTGTTCGGTTAAAAGCCTTGTTACTTCGGCTTTTTTAGTGTCTAAGTTTCTTAAATAGTTTAAGTCATCTGCAAAATTGCGTATTGTTTGGTCGTCGCAGGTGCCGTGCATTTCTTTACGATATCTGGCAATAAAAGGTATTGTACAGCCTTCGTCTAAAAGGGTTATTAAGTTTTGTGCGTAAATTTGTTTAATGCCAAAACGCTCGGCTAAAATTTGGTAAATTTCCATTGTTGTTCTCCTAATAATTAGTGGTTTAATTTTAACACAAAAGCATAAATTTGGCAATTATTTAAAATGTATATTAATTTTGTTTGTTTTTGTTTTGAAAAAATAAAATTTAGTGTTATACTGAAATTTATACATAGCGAGGTAAATAATGAACAATAATATTAAATTAAAAAGTGTAGAAACAGTACAAAAGTTTGACCGAATTAATGTTTATACTTATCATTTTTCGGTAAACAGCCGCCCACTAGATTACAACCTTGTATCTAGGCGTAAAATGAACAAAAAAAATTCAACCGAAAAGCATATAGATGCAACAGTTATTTTCCCTTATATAAAAAAGGGCAAAGATACTTTTATTGTATTTATTAGGCAGTTTAGGTTTCCTATAAACGACTATATATACGACCTTCCAGCAGGTAGGTTAGAGCCAGGCGAAGATGCACTAGAATGTGCAAAGCGTGAAGTTGCCGAAGAGATTGGTGCAAGGGTTTTAAAAATAGAGCCAGCAACATCACCAGCATACACAAGCCCGGGTCTAACCAACGAGTGTATAGCAACATATTTTGCACAAGTAGAAATGGTGGGGCAGCAGTCGCTAGAAGAATATGAAGTTATAGATATAGAACTTGTAAACCTAAAAGACATAAACAAGTTTGTAGATACACACACAATGGGTATGACAGGTAAAATGCTTTCTAAAATGTTTTATTATCAACAATTATTAAACAAAAAAGGCAAAATTTAATGCAAAAACCTATATTAAAAAGTGTAGAAAAAGTTACGGATACACAATACACAAATATGTATTTATATAATTATGAATATAATAAAAAGTTGATGCCATATTATGTTACTTCTAGGCGTAAAATGACCAAACAAAACGCCAACAAACCTGTTGCCGATGCTGTTATTGTGTTGCCATATTTTGTAAAAAACAAAAAAACTTATGTGGTGTTTATAAAAGAATTTAGATATGCGGTAAATAGTTATATCTACGACCTTCCAGCAGGACTTATAGATAAAGGCGAAACTGCAAGCGAAGCAGCCGCGCGCGAGTTGGTTGAAGAAATTGGTGCAACTTGCAAAAGTTTAATACCTTGCACAACACTTTCGTATGTAAGCCCAGGTTGTTTTAACGAAGGCACAGTTACATTTTTTGCCGAAGTAGAATTAGATAAACCACAACAATTAGAAGATGGCGAAATTATAGATTTACATATACTTCCATTAGAAGAAGTTATAGATTTTGTAGATAATAATATTATGGGTGTGCAAGGCAAAATGATGACTAAAATATTTTATTATAAACAAAAATGTAAATAAAAAAGCACTTAATTTTTTAAGTGTTTTTATTTTTACATAAACAAAAAAATCTTGTAAAAAATCAAATTTAAAATCACTTGTATTTTTACAAAATTTTAAAAAGTTGTTTATTTTGTTTCGTCTTCAAAAAGTTTTTGGGCGCTTTGTTTGTCTAGCCCTAATTGTTTTTCTAGTTTTGCACTTTTTTGTTTTAGTTGTTGTTTAATAATTTCTTTTTGACGCTTTTCTTCTTGTTCTTGTTTCTGCTGTTGCAGTTTTTGTTCTTGTTGTTTTTTCTTTTGGCTTTCTTCGTCTTGTTTAACTTTTTGTTTTATAAGTTTTTGCTGTTCGCGCTTTTGTTGTTCCCATTTAGCATTTTCGGCTTTGCGTTGTTCTTTTTCTTGTTTATCTTTTAACTCTATTAAAGCAGAAAGTTGTTTGCGTTGAAGATTGTTTCTGCCATTTTCGAATTTTTCCATTTGTTTTGGCAATAGTTGGGCGTTGGCTTGTTTTATTGCTTGTTTTTGTTCGGTTATATATTGTTGAGTAACTGCTTTTTGTGCGCGTTTTTCTAGATATTCTAGGTCTTTATAGTTTTCTTTTATATCTTTTTGAAGTTGTTTTTGTTGTTCTTGATAAATTTGCTTATCCATTTTATTTTGAACTTGTGCTTCGTTATCTATAACTGTTTGAAGTTGGGTTTTATCTATTTGTTTTAAACTTTCCTTAACCATATTTTTGTTTTGTTGTATTTGTTGATTAATGGCATCTTTTAGTTCTTGTTTGTCGGCAGGGGATATGTTTATTGTTTTTATTTGACCATTTTTAACATATTTAATGCGCAACTTTTCGCCTGATAGTGCAGGCGCTGGGGCATTAGAATAAACATCGGTCATAGATATTATGTTATAACAAGGTATAGCATAGTTAAATATAAACAAACCAAAGTTTATATATAATGTTCCGTTTTTTATTTTATAGTTTGTGTGTAGATATAGTGGTAAAATAATTATTAAAAACAGCCCAACAAAAACCGCACTAAATATATAAATTTTTGTTACTGCCCAAACTATAAAGGTTGCTAATGTTAATAGTAAATACAATAGTGTGCTAAGTAGTATTCCGCTACTTATTTTAGACCGAATTTTCATAGTTCCCCCTTATTTATTTTTTGGTAAAATATTTACGCCAGTTACAATTATGTTAGAAGAAGTGCCACAAACATTTTTTATTATTATATCGCCAACATTATATGTTTTTTTAATAGGTGCATCTTTAATTGCTTTTAAAACATCAAAATACAACTTTTTTTGTACAGCCACGGTGGTGCGTACACTAATTGTTCCGCCTTTTATTTGTTTTACGCTGGTTATTGTACGGCGTGGGTCCGTAACTTCTTGAATGCCATATTCTTCGCCTCTTGGGCAAAGATTTCCGCTAACCACAATTTTGCCTTTCTTTTTTTCTACTTTTAATACGCAACTATTGGGGCATCTAATGCAAATCATTTCCATAATTGGTTACTCCTGTATTTTTTGTTGTTCTATACTTAAAAACAAGTTTTTGTTAAGGTTTTGTTTGTTTAAATTTAGGTTGTATATTTGCCCGTTGGTAATGGTTATAACATAGTTTTTGGCAATCTGTTTTTTGTTTGATGTTGCTGTTACAAAAATGCGTCTATATTCTTTGTCTGTTCTAAAACAAATGCGAGCACTTTTTTCGTTGTTTTTGTATATGTATTTTGGTATTGTATATCTAATAGAACTATCGTGGGCAATTTCTATTTTTTGTGTTATGTCTAATTTACCTTTTGCATATAGTGCGGCAGATTTTCCGGCAATTTCACCATCATTAGACACATTATCTACAAGGTCATTAACTTGCATAATATTGCCCGCTAAAAATAATCCTGGTTCGGTGGTTTGCAAATATTCGTCAACAGCATAACTTTTTGTAAAAGGGTATTGCTCTAAATTAAAGTTAGAAACAAGTTCAATTTCGGGTGTAAGCCCAACAGATAACAATAATGTGTCGCAGGGGATTAGTTTTTCTTGGGTATAATCTACTTTTCCATTAATAAGTGGGGCAGCATAAACGCCAGTTAAACGCTTTGTGCCTTTAACTCGAGTTATTGTAGTAGATAAGTGTAGTGGTATGTTAAAATCTTGCAAGCATTGTGTATAGTTGCGGGCAAGCCCACCACATTTATCCATAATTTCAAAAACACCAACAACTTGTGCACCTTCGCAAACAAGACGCCTTGCCATAATAAGCCCAATATCGCCCGAGCCTAAAATTACCACTTTTTTACCTATCATTTTACCTTGAAGGTTTACAATGGCTTGGGCACAACCCGCTGTAAAAATACCCGCTGGGCGAGTGCCTGTTAGGTTTATTGCACCTGCGGGGCGTTCGCGGCAACCCATTGCTAAAATTACAGATTTTGCTTCTATATTAACTACACCCTCGGGGTTGGTTGCTTCTACAAAAAAGTTTACACCACGGGTTATTTTTGTAACATAAGTAGAGCACATTATTTTTATTTTTTTGTTGTTTTCTATTTTTTGTTGCCAGCGGTATGCATATTCGGGACCACTTAGTTCTTCATTAAAATAATGCAAGCCAAAACCATTGTGTATGCATTGATTTAGTATGCCACCCAGTCTATATTCGCGCTCTACTAAAATAACGCTTGCACCATTTTGTGCTGCACTAAAAGCACACGCCATACCAGCAGGGCCACCACCTATTACTAAAACATCTGTTTTCATAAAAACTCCTATTTTTTAGTTGATACTTGTTTTAAAACTGTGTTTATTTGCTTTCTAGCATAATAGCCATATTGTTTTATGTCGCTAATAACTATTTCACTGCCTATACCATTAAGGGTTACTTTTTCTTTTGGAATGTTAAGATATTGCGAAATTAAATTAATTAATTTTGGAATACAAAAACTTCCTTGACATCTACCCATCGAAGGCCTTACTCGGCGCTTTATTGCATCAATAGATGTTGGTTTTAGTGGGCTGTTTAAAATGTCTATAATTTCGCCTTCACTAACATTTTCACATTTGCAAATTATGCGACCATATTGCGGGTTGGCCTTTATAAGTTTATTTAGTTCTTGACGGCTAAGTGTGGCAAGTTCGGGGTAGGGTTTACGCTTTTTAGGTGTGATGTTTTTTGTTTTTAAACCATCTTCTATAAGCATATCTTTTATATACACCGCAATAGCGGGCGCACTGGTTAGCCCAGGTGAACATATACCCAAAGTATAATAATAATTTTTATGGGTGTTGTCGCGTTCTATTACAAAATCGTTGCCAACTTTTGCCCTAACGCCTGCAAACAATTTTATAGTTTTGCCAAAGTTTGGTTTTTTAATGGTTAAGCAAACCTTATCTACAATTTGTGCAATGCTGTCTGTGCTTACACTTACATCGTCTTTTTGACACGGCGTAGCAGTAGGGCCAAGCAAGATGTTGCCGTGTACTGTTAGGTTAGATACAATACCTTTACCCATAGCGGTAGGCAACGGAAAAATAGGCCTATTAACATAGCCTTTTAATGATTTGTCTAAAATTATATATTCGCCCTTTACATAACTAACATTTTGGGGCTCGGGCAAACCTAATAATTTGTTTACTTCAATAGCATTTGCACCAGCGCAGTTTATAACATATTTAGCATTTACAAACGGGGTAGGTGCATAACTTTCTTTTGCATAAATTGTGTATAGTTGATTTTGGTATTTTATTTTATTTACATTAAAATAACAATAAACAGTTCCACCATTAACTATACCTTCTTCGGCAAGAGCAACGCATACATTATATGGGCTAACCAAAGCACCTGTTGGGGCATATAAACCTAGGGTTATATCACTGTTTAAGTTGGGTTCTAGTTTGTGCAGTTCTTTATTTTCTACAATTTTTAACCCCTTAACACCATTTTGTTTTCCGCGGTTTAAAAGGTCGTTAAGTTTTTGCCTGCCTTCTTCGTTAGATACAGTTAAAGTACCACATTTTAGGTAGGTTACACTAAGGCGTTTGCACATATCTTCGTACATATTAGCGCCCAATATATTAAATTTTGCCATTAGGCTGTTTGGGGTAGGGTCATAACCCGAATGCACAATACCACTGTTTGCTTTTGTGCTACCATTACTTACATCTTCCGATGCTTCTAATAACACACAATTTACACCCAGTCGGCACAGCTCACTAAACACGGCAGTGCCCACAATTCCGCCACCAATTATTGCAACTTCAAAATTGTTTTTTACTTGTTTTGTTGACAACGCATTCACCCCCAGTATGTATTCAAATAAATTTTAACTATTATATAATTTAAAGTCAAACAATTTTATTAAAAAGCCAAAATCATTTTGCAAATTTAACATTTAATGTTATTATTAATATTATTAAAATTAGGGGGAATTATGCCTAAAAGATATATTGTTGCCATAGATGCAGGCACAACAAGCGTTCGCACTGTTTTATACGATGTAAAAACAGGTGCGCTTTTGCGTGCTTTTGGCTCTAAAATTTCGCAAAGTTATCCGCATATTGGTTGGGTTGATCAAGACGCACAAGAAATATGGGAACGCATTAGCGAAAATTTGCAAAAAACATTAGACAATATTTCACCAGAAGAGATTTTTGGTTTGGGCATAACCAACCAGCGCGAAACTGTTGTTATGTGGGATAAACAAACCGGCAAGCCACTAGGTCCTGCTATTTGTTGGCAATGCAAGCGTACCGAAAAAGAGTGTTTAAAAATTTATAAAAACGAAGAAAAACGCAACTTAATTCAGCAAAAAACGGGGTTAATTGTAAATTCGTATTTTAGTGCAAGCAAAATAAAGTGGTTGCTAGATAATAATTATGATAGTATAAAACTATTTAAACAAAATAGGCTTTGTTGCGGAACATTAGATAGTTATTTGGTGTTTATGCTAACTAACGGAAAACATTTTGTTACCGAGCCATCTAACGCAAGCCGTACAATGCTGTATAACATTCACACAGGTGTTTGGGATGACGATTTGTTAAATATGTTTGGCATACCAAAAAGCATTTTGCCCGAAGTTGTAGATAGCAATAGTTATATAGGTGATGCATCTATAAATGGCAAAGAAATAAAAATAGGTGGAATTTTAGGCGACCAACAAGCAAGCCTTATGGGGCAGGCGTGCTTTGACGAAGGAAACATAAAAAACACTTACGGCACAGGAAGTTTTTTACTTTTAAATATAGGGTGTAAGCCAACAGTTAATAATAACACAAAAATGTTAACCACAGTGGCGTGGCGATTAAACGGAAAAACCACTTACGCCCTAGAAGGTTCGGTTTTTAATGCGGGCAGTTGCGTTAGTTGGTTAAAAAATCAGGCGGGCTTAATATCAAACGCTGGCGAAACACAAGATTTATCTTTAAGCGTAAACAATACTATGGGTGTTAGGTTTGTGCCAGCATTTAGTGGGCTTGGTGCACCTTTTTGGAACGATAGTGTTCGTGCGGGCTTTTACAACATTACACTAGGTGCAACCAAGGCGCATTTGGTACGCTCGGTGCTAGAAAGTATAACTTATAGTGTAAAAGCCATAACCGACCAAATGAAAAAGGATAGCAAAATAGAAATAACAGATGTAAGAGTAGATGGTGGAATGACTGTCAATCAGTTTTTTGTGCAATATCAAAGTGATGTTTTAGACAAACAAATAATAGTAGCCAAAGAAAGTGAATCAACATCGGTGGGGGCGGCGTTTGTTTGCGGGCTAACTTTTGGTGCATTTAAAGATTTTGACGACTTGCGCCGTATGTACAAAATAGGCAAGGTGTATAAACCAAGCAAAAATAAAGTTAATGCACAAGTAGAATATACACAGTGGTATAAATTAGTTAAAAATTTAGATAATAAACAAAAGGATTAATTTTTATGGAAAAACAAAATAAACCCGAAAAAGAAAAAAAGTTGTTTGTACCTAGTTTTGACGAATCACTAATTTACACATACACATGGGCAGATGTAAAACAACCTAAGGGTGTTATCTTTATTATTCACGGTATGGTTGAATATATTGGTCGTTACGATTATTTTGCAAAAAAGTGCAATAAGGCAGGATATATAGTTTTTGGTATAGATTTACGCGCGCACGGGCAAACCGTGGGGGATAGCCAAAAAGTTGGTCAATACAGTGGCGACCTGTTTTTAGATTGTGTTAAAGATGTAATTTTTATGGCGGATATGTTGCACAAAAAGTATAAACTTCCACTTATTCTGCTTGGGCATAGTTATGGCTCGTTTGTGTTGCAAGAAGTAGTGCAAAAATATAATAATTATAGTTTGGCAATTTTTAGCGGAAGTGCTAATATGAAAGGTCAAATTAGCGTAAGTGCGGGCAAGGTTGTTGCAGGTATAACAAAAATATTTAAAGGTAAACTTGCACCAGCAAAAATGCTGTATAAACTAAGTTTTGGTGCGTATGGCAAAGGCTTTGAAAAAGGAAACTGGCTAACACGAGATTATGATATTTTTAACAAATATGTTGACGACCAATTTTGCGGGAATATTTGTTGTGCGCAATTTTATGTAAGTTTTTTCAATCATTTAAGTAAGTTGTACAAAAAGTCTAATTTAAATAATATTTCTAAAACCGCGCCAATACTTATTGTAAGCGGGCAATACGACCCAGTGGGTGGAAAAAATCATAAACTTGTAGATAAACTATATAGTTTATATCAAAAATACAATTTAAATGTAACTTGCAATATATTTGCAGATTGCAGACACGAAATTTTAAACGAAATTAATAAAGACGAAGTTATAAAATATATACTTGATTTTTGTGATAATAATATAAAATAAAAAAAATAAAATACACTAATTAAAGTGTATTTTTTATTTATAATTCTTTGCCACATTGTGTGCAAATCTTTGCATCTTGTTTGTTTTCTGCGTTGCAGTTTGGGCAGGTTTTTAGCCCGTTTGCGTTTTTACCACATTTAGGGCAGAATTTATCATTTTTATCTATTTCGGTGCCACAGTTTGGGCATTTTGTTACATTTAAGGTTCCGTTAAGTAGTGGTATGTTTAGTTCTTTTAAATTGCCTAGTGTTGCTTTCATTGCACTGGCAGTCCAAACAAAAGTAATTCCAACAATCAAGCCCAAAATAGCAATTAAATATAACACGGCAGAAATTGCAATCATCCACCATCTAGCGTTTGAATATATGGTGCAAAAAACCGCGCCAACGGCTGATAAAGCACCTAAAATAATTGCAACTATTCCAAACGCAATAAGGGCGCGTTTGCCTTTTTGAATTTTATTTAACATAATTTTTATCTCCTAATCACTTATTAAAGCCAAAATTATAGGTAGTAATATAAATAACATAACCAACAGCACTGTCATAACAATTTTTGGTATAGAAGGTGGAAGGTTGCTATCTATTTTTCCTGTTTGGCCATTCATATATGTTTTATATGGTTTATTTTTAAAAGTATATTCAAATTTATATATAGGCACAAGAATGTAAGTATATTCTTTTTTAATGTAACTAGTATTAACAGTTAAACTGCTTACGCCGTCATAAGTATATTTATTTAATATATCTTTTCGAATTAACGCATCTACGCTAGTTTTTGCAATTTTTTCGCAACTTTCTAGCGTTTCGGTATAGTGTTCTACTGTATAACCTAAAATAAAGTTGTTGTTATAATCTACTGCTCTTGTGGTGTCGTAAGGTAAAATATCTTTTAGTTGCACTTGATTTATGTGGTTGCTAGATTCTACTAAAACATCTTTATATTCTTTATCTAGTTTGCCTGCAATGTTTTTATAACTTCTTGTAGAAGCCCCTTGTGTGTTGTGTTGAATATCATATAACACACCTTTATAATTAGATGATGTGTTTATGTCAAAATTAAAACTTGGTATATAAGTGCCCCAAATTTTGTTTTCGGGCAATTTCTTTTTAAAAGCCCCATTTACAAAAAATTTGTGTTTTACATTTTCGGCAAACTTTATGCTTGCTTGTGTTTTGTCAAACTGAAAAGGTATGATAAAGTCGGGTTTTAAACCAGGCAACTGTTCGGGCAGTAGTGTAAGGGCAGTGTTGCAATAAGGGCAAGTGCTAGACATTTCGTTTTTGTTAGCAATAATGCTAGAACCACAATTTTTACACTTAAAAACTTTATTGTCGTTTTTCCATTCTTGATATTCTTTATTTAAACTAGCGTTTGTTGTTACTGTGTGCTTTTTAAATGTTCTTTGCTTTTTTAGTGGGTAAGTAGATAAACATTTTTGGCATTTTAAATTTTGTTCTGGTGGGTTAAAATAAAGTGTACCACCACAATTTTTGCAACTATAATTATTTGTTTGCAATATTTTTTCGTTCATTTTTTACCTTATTTTTCTAAATTTTGTCCGCACTCTGGGCAGAATTTAGCCCCTGGTGTAACTTCGGCATCACATTTAGGGCATTTTGTTGCTTTTTTTAGATTTTCGCCACATTCTGGGCAAAACTTTGCATTTGCTTTTACGGTAGTGCCACATTTCGGGCAAACACTGCCTTGTTTTTGCCCGCATTCTGGGCAGAATTTAGCACCTTCTTTTATTTTAGCCCCACATTTTGTGCATTCAATATAGTTTGTTGATTTTGTTTTTTCTTTATTTTCGGTAGATAAGTTGTTTTGAAATACTTGGCTTAATGTTGCACCTGCACCCAAACCAACACCAAGGCCAGCCAAACTATTGCCATTTGGGTTTTTTGCGGCTTCTTCAACAGCATTTGCCATTTTATATTGTGTGTAAGTGCCCATTTTGTCTTCCATTACACCAAGTTTTGTACGCTCGTCTAGGGCTTTTTCTACTTCTTCTGGCAAAGACAAGTTTTCTATAACTATGCTAGTAAGTTTTAGCCCATATTTGTTAAATTCGGGTTGAGTTACTTCTTGTATTGTTTGGCTAAATTCTTTATAGTTTGCTGCAAGGTCTAAGGCACTAATTTTGCTTTCGGCAATAGCATCGGTTACACCCTGAATAATTAATGGTTTGCATTGCTCGTTTATGTCTTGGCAAGTATAAACTTGGTTTGTACCAAACATTTCTTCCATAAACTTGCGGGGCTCGTCAACTTTATATGCATATACACCAAAGCCACGAATTCTTACATTTCCAAAGTCGGCATCACGCAACATAATTGGGTTTTGGGTGCCCCATTTTTGTGCAGTAAATTGTTTTGTGTTTACATAATAAATTTCGGCTTTAATAGGTGAGTTAAAGCCAGTTGGCAAACTTAAAAGTTTTGTTAAAAAAGGAATGTTTTCGGTTGCTAGTTTGTAAGTTCCTGGGCCAAAGATGTCTGCCACTTGACCTTTGTGCACAAATATAGCGCACTGGCTAGGCCTAACTATTAGTGTAGAACTATTCATAATTTCGTCGCGGTCGGTTAAAGGGTAACGATAAACAACAGTATCTTTTGTTTTGTCTTCCCATTCAATAACTTTTAAAAGTTGTTTTTTCATAAAGTTAAATAACCCCATAGTATTCTCCTTAAATGTATAATAATTAAGTATATAATTTTATTGTTTTTATGTCAATCAATACAATAATATTTACAGTGATTAAAAATTATTTAAAGATTTTTTTATAAGGTCTTGAAAATTATTTTTTATGTGATATAATGTGGGCGATTGGAGAAAAAAAATGTTAGTAAAAACGCCAAAAGGTAAAATAGAAGTGGAATTATATAAAGACGATGCAGGTCTTAATGAAGACCCTCTTTTTTATCGCGTTATTGCTTTTAGTAAAGATAAACAAGAAATGTCGCATATTAATTTTTCTATACAACCAAGACAACGAATTTGGATTTATCATATAGCCACAAAACCACAATTTCAACACATGGGGTTAGCAACTGCGCTTTCTAAGGTTATGGAATATTTTGTAACCACCGTGTATAATGTAAATTATGCAGAGGGTAAATATGCACCATCAAACGATTATGCCAAAGATTTTTATAACAAAAATGACTATGAAATTTGGGTGGATGATTATAAGCATTATATAAGCAAAAGTTTAGACAAACAAAAAATAATACAAGAAGCAAAGCCTTTAATAGAAGGCGAGATAGAAATAAAAGATTATCAAGAATACAAAAGACAAAAAGAAAGTCAAAAAATTGTTCAAAACCTTAAAGAAAGATATCCAAACATTACACAGCAAGAACAAAAGATAACAGATGTTAGTGTTAGCAAGCAAAAGAGTTAAAAATATAAAAAGCAACTTGCCGTTGCTTTTTGTTTTATTAAAGGTATAAATCTAAATCTTTTTCAGGAATTTCTGGGTTAGTTTTCTTTAATTCCTTTTTTGCACGATTTACCATAGCAAAATAATTTACAATATCTTGCGCTTTTTCAAAAGCAAATAAATCTTGTGCTTTTTGCACTTCTTTTAAAATGTTTTGGTCTTCTTTTACTGAATTTTCTTGTACTTCTGTTGACATAGTTTTATTTCCTTTTAAATGTAGTGTTAATTATAACACAATTGAAATAAAAATCAACTATTTTATATAATAATTCGTGCATCAACGGTCGAGAAGTTTCCGTCATCGTCTAAAAGAAGTGGGTTGGCATCAATTTCTTTTATTAGTGGAAAGTCTGTAACCAACTGGCTTAGTTTTAATAAGGCGTAACTAAGAAGTTTTTTGTCGGCTGCCTTTTTACCACGAATGTCGCCAATCAACATTTTTGCTTTTGTGCTGTTTATTAAGTCGTTTGCATCATTTATAGAAAGTGGTGTAGGACGGAATGCTACTTCGTTTAAAACTTCTACAAAAATTCCACCCATACCAAACATAATTTGATGCCCTAAGTTTCCGCTTTTTACACAACCCAAAACAAACTGGCGTTCGCTGTTAGATATTTGTTGCATAACAACAATGTTATCTACTTGGTCGGTTAGGTTTTGGCGTTTTAGGTTGGTTATCATAGTGTTCCATTTGGCAGTAAGTTGTTCGGGTGTGTTAATATTTACGGCTACGCCACCAACATCCGATTTATGCAATATTGTGTTACTGCTAATTTTTAACACAACAGGATAGCCAATTTTTAGTGCAATATCTTTTGCTTCGTTTAATGTACGCGCCGAACCCCATTTAGGTATTGGCAAGCCATACGCTTCGAATACTTCTAAACTTTGTGCAACAGACAAGTTGTTTACATTTTTGTGTTGTGCATCTTCTATAATCTTTTTTACTGCACGCTTGTTTACTTTAAAGTTAGGGGTAGAAATGTTTTGGCTGTCTAAATATTTTTTGCGTTGATATAATCCGCTTAAACCCCTTACAGCGTCCTCTACAAATTCGAATACCGGAATATTGCAGTTAGGAACTTGTTGTTCAATATTGTCGTTAAAGTCTTCGGTGGTCATAAATACACCAACCATTGGCTTGTTTGGGTATTTTTGCTTTAAATTGTTTAGTGATTTTAATACATCTATATCGTGTTTGCCTGTTATGTATAAGTATATAACTAAAATCATATCAACTTCGGGTGCATTTAATAAAACTTCGGCGCATTTTTCGTAATGTTCTACTGGGGCAGAAGCAATCATATCAACAGGGTTGTGTGTGCTTGCTTGTGGTGGCAAAATTTGTGTAAGTTTTTGTTTTGTTTCTTCACTAAGTTGTGCTATGTTTAAGCCTTCATCATCGGCAGTGTCGGTGGCTAAAATTCCGGGGCCACCAACATTAGTTAAAATGGCTAAATTATTGCCTTTTGGAAGTTTACATTTTTCTAGCACTTGTGCAATACAAAATAGGTTGTTTATACTAATTTCTTGTATAATTCCACAACTTGCTAACAACCCCTTAGTTGTGGCAAAATCACCAGCAAGACTACCTGTGTGGCTAGATGCCGCTTTTGCACCCGCCTTGCTTCTACCAGCCTTTAAACATACAATAGGTTTTGTTTTGCTAACTTTTGTAGCAACTTGTTTAAATCTTTCAGGGTCGGGCAGTGATTCGATGTATAATAAAATTATATCTATATTTTTATCTGATTCCCAATATTCCATTGCGTCTATAACATTAATGTCGGTTTGGTTGCCCAAAGATATAATTTGACCAATACCCAAGTGCAACATAGGCAACATATTAATTATACCACCAGCCAAAGCACCCGATTGAGATGCAAATGCAATACGCCCTTGTTTTGGTAGTTCGGGTGCAAAACTTGCATCTAGTTTTATACTACTTGCAGTGTTTATAACACCCAAACAGTTAGGGCCAACCACATTCATACCGTATGCATTTATTTTTTGTAAAAGTTGCTTTTCTAGTTCTAAGCCTTCGTTTCCTATTTCTTTAAAACCAGCACTAATAATTACAAGGTTTTTAACTTTTGCTTTGTTACATTCGTCAACCACTTGCAAAACTGCGGCGGCAGGAACGGCAATAACAGCCATATCAACCTTTTCGGGAATGTTATAAATTTTGTCATAAACAGGCACGCCTAAAATTTCGGTTTCTTTTGGGTTTACACCATAAATTTTACCTGTAAATTTAAGCCCTGTTATTTGTCGCATTAGTTCGTTACCAATACTGCCGGGCTTGTTGCTTGCACCTATTATTGCAACACTTTTTGGGTTCATTATTTTTTCTAATTTACTTTTCATTTTTTGCTCCTAAACAATAATATACAATTATACTTTAAAAACAAAATTAAGTCTAATAAAAAACAACACAATAACATATTTTTTATTATTATATTTTGCATAGTATTAAAAACTAAAAATAAGTACTATGCAAATTTTGGGTACTATGCACCTATAAATTATATACTATGCATATAAATTTTGGGTACTATGCACACAATATAGTGCATAGTATAAAAATAAAAAAACGCATAGTACTGCGTTTTATGCTGACATTTTTACTTTTTGGCTGTCGTTAAGTTGGGTAGTATTAGCATTTTCTTGCACTTGTTTTAATAGTTGGCTGCACGCTTGTGCGTTTTCTTCGTTTTGTTGCATAATTTCTAGCCCTGTATAAGTTTGAATGGTTTTATAGTTTAGGTCTTTATCTTTGTATGCAATATCTACATCATCTGGCACTTGCAATAAACTGCTAACTGTATATTTATATGCATTGTTTAAATCTTTTTTTAAATAACTTTTATCTGCGGTTATAAACATACTAAGTTCGGAATATCCGTGTGTTATAGCACTTTGAACACGAGATTGTATTTCTTCACACACATCTTGTTCTAGGTTTGCACCAATATTTTCTTTTTCGGCAATACAAAATAATTTTACATCTTTTTTACTTTTTAAAAATATTTCTTCATCGCACGCTGTTAATTTTCGCATAGCAACATCAATTTTGTGTATTCCTGCTTTAAATTTATCTATTATTTGTTGTTTATAATTTTTGTCCATAATTTTTCTCCTATTTTTTGCATATCTTAAACATTAAACCTAAACAGCATTACATCGCCGTCTTGAACTTCATAGTCTTTTCCTTCCATTCGCACTTTACCTTGTTCTTTGGCGGCGTTAAAACTTCCGCATTCTACAAGGGTAGAGTAAGCAACAACTTCGGCTTTTATAAAACCTTTTTCAAAGTCGGAGTGTATAACACCTGCTGCTTGTGGGGCAAGAGTTCCGCGCTTTATTGTCCAAGCGCGCACTTCTTTTTCGCCCGCTGTTAAATAACTAATTAGCCCTAATAGTTTGTAACTACTTTTTACCAGTTTATTTAGCCCCGATTCGTCTATGCCAAATTCGGCTTGAAATTCTTTTTGTTCTTCGGTGGATAGTTCGGATAGTTGTTGTTCTATATCTACACACAAATCTATAACTTCGGCGTTTTCGTTTTTAGCAATATCGTGCAATTTTAAAATTTCGGGGTAGGCATTTATATTGTTTAGTTGTTCTTGCGATACATTTGCTACATATAGTACAGGTTTAGCGCTTAATAAAAACGCTTCGCGCAAATATTTTTGTTGTTCTTTATCTAGTTTTGCTGCGCGGGCAGGCAAACCTTGTTGCAAAGTTTGTTTTATAATATTTAATGCTTCTAATTGTGCGCGGGCTTGTTTATCTCCGCCATTTGCTTGTTTAACTACTTTTGCAAGTTGTTTATCTAAACTTTCTATATCTGCCATTATAAGTTCTAAGTTAATAATTTCTACATCACGCGCTGGGTCAACTGTGCCATTTACATGCAAAACTTGTGCGTTGTTAAAACATCTAACCACATGCACAATAGCATCTACTTCACGGATGTGTGATAAAAATTTATTGCCCAAGCCCTCACCTTGACTAGCACCTTTTACTAGCCCTGCTATATCTACAAACTCGATAGTAGCAGGGGTTATTTTTTGTGTGTTATACATACGCCCCAATACTTCTAGTCTTTCGTCGGGCACACTAACCACACCAACATTTGGCTCGATTGTGCAAAACGGGTAATTTTCGCTAGGCACCATTGCTTTTGTAAGCGCGTTAAATAAAGTACTTTTACCAACATTTGGCAGCCCTACAACACCTAATTTCATTTTAAATACTCCTTTTAATGCAATTATATATGCTATTATTTCTTTTGTAAAGCAAAATAAGTTTTAAAAATTATTTTTGTATTTAACTAACAAATATTAAAAAGTGTTTTAAAAAAACGCCTAATTTTATTTTGTTTTTATTTGCTTTTGGGTTATACTATATTAAATGTTTGTAGGAGGAATTATGGATAATTTGCCCTTTACTTATTCGCCAAACAAGGTGTATAAAGAATACAAAACTACAAAAAAGGGTTTAACCCAAACCGAAGCAGAGTTAAGGTTAAAGCGTGATGGTTTAAACCAACTTACCGAAGGCAAAAAACACGGCAAACTTTATAAATATTTTTCACAGTATAAAGATGTGATGATAATAATTTTATTAATTGCCGCAGTTATAAATATGGTGGTTGCAATAGTAGGGCATTCACCCGAAGGTTTTATTGATGTTGGTGTAATTGTAGGCATTGTAATATTAAATACAATTATAGGCTATGTTCAAGAAGATAAAGCCGAAAAAGCCCTAGAAAGTTTAAAAGAAATGTCCGAGCCGTTTACAAAAGTGTACCGTGATGGGCAGATTAAAAAAATACCAACCCGCGAAATAGTTGTAGGTGATTTAATATTATTAGAAGCGGGCGATATAGTGGGCGCCGATTGTTATATTGTAGAAACACAAGGGCTTTCGTGTGATGAAAGTTCACTAACTGGTGAAAGTCAACCCGTGCAAAAGTTTGTAAGCGAAGGTTTACCTAAAAACACCGCACTTGGCGATAGAACTAATATGGTGTTTAGTGGAAGTAATGTTACTTTTGGTAGGGCATTATGTGTGGTTGTTGCAACTGCAATGAATACCGAACTTGGACACATAGCGCAAATGTTAACCCAAAGCAAACCCGAAACTACACCAATACAAAAGAAGTTGGCTAGTCTTGGTAAAATTTTAAGCATTATGGTAATTATAATTGCCGTAACTATATTTATTGTAAATGTTTTTGTGCGTTCTAGCCATAGTATTATTGATGCGTTGCTTACAACAATTGCTATTGCTGTAGCGGCTATTCCCGAAAGTTTGCCAGCAGTTGTTACCATAGTTAT
>CADAJB010000002.1 GCA_902788085.1 uncultured Eubacteriales bacterium | reverse complement strand
GAGCAACTGGTAGCGGGGGAAGATTGTGCAGATACTTGCACAATAGACGAAAATTTAGATGAAACGCAAGATATATCTGGTGAAGCAATGGAGTTTGATTATTATAAACAACAACTAGAATCCGAACGCCAAAATTTAGAAATGTATAAAAATATGGCTTTTCAACTACAAGCCGACTTTGATAACTATCGTAAGCGCAATGCAAATATCACAAAAGAAAGTAAGCAAGAAGGTGTGTTTACAGCAGTTAATGCTATGCTTCCGGCTTATGATGCATTAGTGGAAGGCTTAAAAATGATAACCGACGAAAATGTAAAAAAGGGTTTAGAAATGGTCGAGCGAGTGTTTTTGCAGTCGCTTGCCGAACTAAACATAACACCTATTAAATCGGTAGGTGAACAATTCGACCCAAAATATCACAACGCTATAATGTCGGAAGAAAGTGAAGAAAAAAGCGGAACTGTATTAGCCGAGTTTAATAAAGGCTTTATAACAAACGATGGCACAGTTGTGCGCGTTGCAATCGTAAAGGTAGCAAAATAGAAAAAATAATGGCAAGTATTTGACTAGTGTGTATAGGTTTGCATACATATAGGGCAAACGCGTAACACTTTATACACTAGCAGATAAAATCTAACAGGTATTTGCCTGTAAATATAAAACTGCCCTAAAAATTGTGTTTAATTTATAAGGAGATTATATTATGTCAAAAATTATAGGTATAGATTTAGGTACAACAAACAGTTGTGTAGCAGTAATGGAAGGTAACGAACCAGTAGTTATTGCTAACGCAGAAGGTTCAAGAACCACACCTAGTGTAGTTGGTTTTACAAAAACAGGTGAAAGGTTGGTTGGTCAAATGGCTAAACGCCAAGCAGTTGCTAACCCCGAACACACAATAAGCAGTATCAAACGCGAAATGGGTTCAGATTATACAGTTAAGATAGACGGAAAATCTTACACCCCACAAGAAATCAGTGCTATGATACTTACAAAATTAAAAAATGATGCCGAAGCATATTTGGGTCAAAAAGTAACACAAGCAGTTATTACTGTTCCTGCATACTTTACAGACAGCCAACGCCAAGCAACAAAAGATGCTGGTAAAATTGCTGGTTTGGAAGTATTGCGTATTATTAATGAGCCAACAGCGGCAGCACTTGCATACGGGCTAGACAAAGCAGACAATGCCCACCAAAAAATTATGGTATTTGACCTAGGTGGTGGTACATTTGATATTAGTATTTTGGAAGTAGGCGACAATGTATTTGAAGTTTTGGCAACCAAAGGTAACAACCGCCTTGGTGGTGATGACTTTGATAACCGCATTATAGACTTATTAGTAAAAGACTTTAAAGACAAAGAAGGCATTGATTTATCTAGCGACCGCACAGCAATGCAAAGACTTAAAGAAGCAGCCGAAAAAGCAAAAATTGACTTATCTGGCGCAGTTAAAACAACAATTAGTTTGCCATTTATTTCGGCAGATGCTAATGGCCCTAAACACTTAGAGTATGAACTAAGTCGTGCAAAATTTGACGATATTACAAGCGATTTAGTACAACAAACCATCGACCTTACAAAAGCAGCATTACAAGATGCAGGCTTAAACAAAGAAGATATCGCAAAAATTATTATGGTAGGTGGTAGTACTCGTATTCCTGCTGTATGTGATGCAGTTAAAAACTTTACTGGCAAAGAAGGCTTTAAAGGTATTAACCCAGATGAATGTGTTGCTATTGGTGCAGCAATTCAAGGTGGTGTATTAGCAGGTGATGTTAAAGATGTATTGTTACTAGATGTAACCCCACTATCATTAGGTATCGAAACTTTGGGTGGTGTATTTACAAAACTTATCGAACGCAACACAACCATTCCTACTAAAAAATCACAAATTTTCTCTACCGCAGCAGATAACCAAACAGGTGTAGATATTCATGTATTGCAAGGTGAACGCGAATTTGCAAGTGGTAACAAAACATTAGGAAGATTTAGCCTAAACGACATTCCACCAGCACCACGCGGTGTGCCACAAATTGAAGTTACATTTGATATTGACGCAAACGGCATTGTACATGTATATGCAAAAGACTTGGGTACAGGCAAAGAGCAAAGTATTGTTATTACAAGCAGCAGCAATATGAAAGAAGAAGAAATTAACCAAGCTATTAAAGAAGCCGAAAAATACGCCGAAGAAGACAAAAAACGCCGCGAAGTTGTAGATGCGCGCAATGGTGCCGAAGCAACAATATTTAGCCTAGAAAAACTTTTGCGTGATAACGGCGACAAACTAACCGACGAAGACAAAAAATCGTTAGAAGCAGCTATTGCAACAGCAAAAGAAGAAATCAAAAAAGACGACAAACAATCTATTGACAGCGCAATAGAAACATTAACAAAAACAAGCGAACCTGTTATTACAAAATTATATCAAGCAGCAGCCGAAAAAGCTAAACAAGAACAACAAAAAAACCCAGATGTAGAAGTAAAGGACGCAGACGCTAAAAAAGCTGAATAAAAATAATATGGAGTGATAAAAATTGGCGAAAAATTATTATGATATACTAGGTGTAGACAAAAAAGCAAGCGCAAGCGAAATTAAGTCTGCATATTATAAGTTAGCAAAAAAATATCACCCAGATTTAAACAAAGATAACCCCCAAGCAGCCGAAAAGTTTAAAGAAGTAAACGAGGCGTATGAGGTGTTATCCGACAGCACAAAGCGAAGTAACTACGACCAATTTGGTAGTGCCACTGGCCCTAACCCTAACGACTTTGGTAGTGCCACTGGCCCTAACCCTAACGACTTTTTCCGTAACGGTCAAGCGGGCGGATTTAGTGGCTTTGGTGGTGGCTTTGAAGACATTTTTGGAAGCATTTTCTCTAACTTTGGTGGTATGGGTGGCAATAATACCGCCCGCACAGGCAACGATGTTACTACAAAGGTAACACTAAGTTTTGAAGAGGCTGCCAAGGGTGTAACCAAAAAGTTTAATATCGTTCGCACCGAAGAGTGTGAGCATTGCCACGGAACAGGTGCAAAAGACGGAACACAATATTCAACTTGTACCGAATGTGGTGGAACAGGTCAGGTGCGATACACCCAAAACACTTTGTTTGGTAGGGTGGTAAATCAAGGCCCTTGCAAAACCTGTAATGGTACGGGTAAAATAGTTAAAGAAAAGTGTGCCGAATGTAGTGGTAAAGGTTATAAGCGCGCTAATGTTACAATAACCGTTGATATACCAGCCGGTATTGATGATGACCAAATTGTTACAATGCGCGGAAACGGTGATGCCGGAATTCGTGGCGGACCTAACGGTGATTTGCAGATATTAGTAAAAGTTGCACCACACAAACTTTTAACTCGTGATGGCTTTGATGTTTACTTAGATTTACCTGTGCCTTTTACCACAGCTATGCTTGGGGGTAAAGTTGTTATACCAAGTTTAGAGGGTAAGTTAGAACTAACAATTCCCGAAGGCACACAATCGGGCACGGTATTAAAACTTAAAAACAAGGGTATAAAACACTTAAACAAATCGGTTTATGGTGATATGTATATACGCGTTATGGTTGAATTGCCAAAACTTAACGACAAAACAAAGAAAAACCTTATTAAAAAACTAGAAACCGAGTTTGCCGAAAGTGATTATTCTAAATTTAAAAAGTTTAACGATACTACACATTCGTTATAGTTTAACAAAAAGTGATAGTGTACACTACCGCTTTTTGTTTTGTAATGTTCTAAAAAGTTTAACCACATAACATATTGTTTGCTTTAAATGTAAAAATTTGGTAAAATACTTTTAAAACTACAAGGGGACAAAAATGTTATCTAAAATAAAAAGTTTGGGTTTAATTGGTGTAGATGGTTTTGATATAACCATAGAAGTTGACTTAGGCAACGGGCTTCCAAAGTTTGATATAGTGGGTTTGCCCGATGCCGCCTTAAAAGAAAGTAAAGAAAGGGTGCACAGTGCCATTCGTAATAGTGGGTTGCAATTTCCTATGGGACATACAACCGTAAATCTTGCCCCTGCTGATGTAAAAAAAGAAGGCCCTATGTACGACCTTCCAATAGCATTAGCGTTGCTTACAGCATTAGGTGAAATTAAACCCGAAGCACTAGAAGGAACGGCGGTGTTTGGTGAGTTATCGCTAGATGGCTCGGTTAGAAAAGTTAATGGCGTTTTAGCACTGTTAATAACAGCCCGAAATTTAGGTTATAAGCGTGTAATTTTGCCTAAATTTAACCAAAACGAAGCAAGTTTTATAGATGGCATCGAGATGTATGGTGTAGAAAACTTAAAACAAGTAGTAGATTTTTTAAACAGTCAAATTTGTATGCAACCTATACAATGCCGTAGTTTTGAAGAGATAAAAAACAGTGCCGATACATCAGACGACTTTTGCTATATTAGGGGGCAAACCGCTGCAAAGCGTGCTATGGAAATAGCAGCCGCTGGTGGACACAACATTATATTAATAGGCCCACCGGGTGCAGGTAAAACAATGCTGGCAAAGTGTATGCCTTCAATTTTGCCCGACCTAACTTTTGACGAAGCACTAGAAGTAACAAAAATACACAGTATTGCTGGTGTTTTAGATAACACAGCGGGTATTGTTTTTAAAAGACCTTTTCGCACACCGCATCACACAACCACACCAACAGCCTTAACAGGTGGTGGTTTAAAAGCAAAACCCGGTGAAATTAGTTTAGCGCATAACGGAGTATTATTTTTAGACGAATTGCCTGAATATAACCGCAATACGCTAGAAGTTTTGCGCCAACCACTAGAAGACGGAAAAATAACAGTTGCAAGGGTGCACGCCACAGTAGATTATCCTGCCGAGTTTGTGCTGGTTGCTAGTATGAACCCTTGCCCTTGTGGTCATTATGGAAGCAAAACACACGAATGTAAATGTACACCAAGTGCAATTCATAAATATTTAGATAAACTTTCTGGGCCACTAATGGACCGAATTGATTTACATATCGAAGTTGATGCTGTTTCGTTTGACGAGTTGCGAGCAAGCGACCATTTAGAAGAAAGTAGTGCAAGTATAAAACAGCGTGTAAACAACGCGCGCGAAATTCAGCGCAAGCGTTTTGCAGGCACAAATGTTAAGTGTAATGCTAAAATGACCACCAAAATGGTAAATAAATATTGTGTTTTAGATGACGAAACACAAGAATTATTAAAAGAAGCATTCGAGCGTTTGCACTTAACCGCAAGGGCACACAACCGAATTTTAAAAGTTGCACGCACTATTGCCGATTTAGATAATAGCCCTGATATACAAATGCAGCACATTGCCGAGGCAATAGGGTATAGGTCGTTAGATAAAAAATATTGGGTATAGTATGAAAAAATTAGAATTTTATTTAACTTTGGTGTTGTGTGATTTTAGCCTAGGCAAGCAAAAGCAAATTGTTACTACTTTTAATAGCATTAATCAAATAGTAACAAATGGTTATAAGGGTGAAATAACTAAAATATTAAACAATCAAGAATATCAAAAATTAGTAGATGTTGCTACAAGTGGTAAAATAGCACAACACCTAAAAGGTTTAGAATTTAGTGATATTAATGTAATTTGTATAGATGATGCTAACTATCCACAAACTTTAAAAAACATAGCACAACCGCCATATATACTTTATTATAAAGGCAACATAAAACTATTAAATACCGATTGTATTGCAATAGTTGGCTCACGCGTGTGCACTCGCTATGGTGCCGAACAAGCCGAAAAGTTTGCCCTAAACCTTGCAAAAGCAGATTTTACTATTATAAGTGGATTAGCCGAAGGTATAGATACACACGCACACATTGGTGCATTAAAAGCAAAAGGCAAAACCATAGCCGTTATGGCAGGCGGGCTTAATAATATTTATCCTGCAATAAATACAAACTTATCTAAACAAATAATACAGCAAGATGGCTTGCTTATTAGCGAAAATGTGCCAGCATTTATACCAAAAAACTATTCATTTATTCAACGAAACCGCATAATTGCAGGGTTGTCGCTTGGTGTGTTTTCGCCCGAAATGGGCTTAAAAAGTGGAGCAATGCATACTATCAACTTTGCCCTAGACGAAGGAAGGCAAGTGTTTGTTTTGCCTGGTAATGTAACAAGCAGTGCAAGTGCTGGCACCAACGAGTTAATTCAAAACTTGCAAGGTGCTTGCGTGCTAAAACCACAAGATATAGCACAAAATTTTGAAGGTCATTTAGTAAAAAAAGACGAAACAAAAATAAAACAAAAGCAATTAACAATAGAAGAGCAAATAGTTTTAGACACATTAAAAATACAAGATACACATTTTGACGAATTACTTAAAAAAACTAACCTAGAAGCAAAAAAGTTAAACAGTTTGTTGACAACAATGGAAATTCGTGGTTTAATTAAAAAATTGACTGGAAATTACTTTGGAGTATAAATAGGAGATTAAAATGAAATTAGTAGTTATAGAAGGTCCTGGTAAGCGCGAAACTATTCAAAAATATTTGGGCAGCGATTACGAAGTGGTGGCTAGTAAAGGCCATGTGCGCGATTTGCCTGTGCATACCTTGGGTGTAGATATAAACAATAATTTTGAACCCAAATACGAAGTTATGCCCGACAAAAAAGATATTATAAAAACATTAAAAAACAAGGCTAGCCGTGCAAGTCAAGTATTGCTTGCAACCGACCCCGACCGCGAAGGAGAGGCAATTAGTTGGCACATAGCCCACATCTTAGACTTAAACCCAAAAGATAACATTCGTATAGAGTTTAACGAAATTAGTAAAAATGCAATAAACAAAGCGTTAACACAACCACGCCCAATAAACGACGATTTAGTAAACGCACAACAGGCACGCCGTGTGCTAGACCGCATAGTTGGTTATAAACTTTCACCAATTATAAGTCAAAAAATACAACCAAAACTTAGTGCTGGTAGGGTGCAATCGGTTGCATTAGAGTTGGTTGTCGAGCGTGAACGCGAAATTATAAACTTTAAACCCGAAGAAAGTTGGGCAATATCTGCCGAATTATCCAAACAAACAGGCAGCGATGTAAAGTTTAAGGCAATTTTAAACGCTTATAACAACAAAAAAATAAAAATAGAAAACGCCGAACAAAAAGACAAGGTTTTGGCACTTTTAAACAATCAACAATGGGTTGTTGGCAACATTAAAAAAAGTGTAACACATTCACACGCGCCAGCCCCTTATATAACTAGTACTATGCAGCAAGATGCCCTAAACAAAATGGGGCTTAGCCTAAAACGCACAACCCAAGCCGCACAAAATTTATACGAAGGTGTAGAAGTAAAAGGCAAGGGCAAAATTGCGCTTATAACATATATTCGTACAGATAGTGTAAGGGTATCACCCGAAGCACAAGCAAAAGCAAAAGAATATATTATTTCGCAATATGGTGCACAGTATTACCCCGAAAAGCCAAATGTATATACATCTAAAAAATCTGCTCAAGACGCCCACGAGGCTATAAGACCTATATATATGGACATTCGCCCCGATGATGTTAAATATTTAGCACCTGATAACTACAAACTTTATAAATTAATTTACGAGCGTTTTTTGGCTAGTCAAATGAAAGAGGCAAGTTATAACTCGGTATCGTTAGATATTAATGTAAACAAGTTTAGTTTTAGGGCAACAGGTCGCACACCTATATTTGCGGGTTATACAATTATATACCAAGATTATAAGTCAAAAGATGACCCAAAAACCGATGACGAAAACGCACAAACAACTTTGCCACCACTAAACGAAGGCGAAATTGTAAACTGCGACGGCTTAAAAGCCGAACAAAAGTTTACAAAGCCACCAGCAAGATATACCGAAGCAAGTTTAGTTAAGGCTATGGAAGAAAAGGGTATAGGTAGGCCTGCAACTTATGCGCCAACTATTTTAGTGCTAACAAACAGGCAATATGTTGAAAAAGATGGTAAATACTTAAAACCATCGGAATTGGGCTGTCAAGTGGTAGATACTTTAATAAAATACTTCCCAGATATAATGGACATAAAGTTTACTGCCCGTATGGAAGATAGGCTAGACGATATTGCCGCAGGTAAAGAAACTTGGCAAACAACCATAGCCGACTTTTATAAAGACTTTTCGGTTGCAATAGATAATGCGCACGATGGTCAACGCGCCCCTGCCGAAGAAACCGACGAAATTTGCGACAAGTGCGGTGCTAAAATGGTAATTCGTGTTGGCAAGTATGGCAAGTTTTTGGCTTGTAGTAACTACCCAGAATGTAAAAATGTAAAAAACTTTACAACCGACGAAAAAGGTGAAATAATTTTACCGCACGAAACTGACGAAATTTGTGATAAATGTGGTGCTAAAATGGCAGTAAAAATTGGTAAGTTTGGGCAATTTTTGGCTTGTACAAACTATCCAGAGTGCAAAAATATTAAAAATATTAGCAAAGTTGTAGGTGTTTGCCCAAAATGTGGTGCAAACCTTGTGGAAAAAGTTAGTAAAAAAGGCAATAAATTTTATGGTTGCCAAAACTACCCAAAATGCGACTTCGTATCTTGGGATAGCCCAACCGAACAGCATTGCCCAAATTGTAATGCCATTTTATATAAAAAAGAAGGCAAAACTGTACAAAAACTATATTGCTTAACACAAGGCTGTGGGTATAGCCAGCCAATAAAAATAGAGGAAAAACAATCAATTGAACAATAAAACCGTTAAAATTGTTGGTGCGGGGTTAGCAGGTTGCGAGGCTGCACTAACACTTGCAAGTTTGGGTGTAGATGTTGTTTTATATGATATAAAACCAAAACAATATACACCAGCACACAAAAGCCCTAATTTTGCCGAACTTGTTTGCAGCAATTCGTTAAAATCGGATACCACCGAGTTTGCCACAGGGGTTTTAAAGCAAGAACTTCGTACACTTAATTCTTTTGTGCTAGGTTGTGCATATAAAGCGCAAATTCCAGCAGGAAAGACATTAACTGTTGACCGAGAAATTTTTAGTAGTGAAGTAACAAAACTAATAAAAGGCAACTCTAAAATTAAGTTTGTTTGTGAAGAAATTGATAGTTTTGATAATACAACGCCAACTATAATTGCAACAGGCCCGCTAACAACACCAAAGTTAAGCCAGTATTTAAGCAAAAAACTAGGGCTAAGTTTATACTTTTATGATGCAGTTGCACCTATTATTAGTGCAGATAGCATAGATTATTCTAAGGTGTTTATTGCCAACAAGTTTGATAACTTAGACGGCGATTATATAAATTGTCCACTTACAAAACAGCAATACGAAGATTTTGTAAGCAACTTAACAACAGCACAGCGTGTGCCACTTAAAAGTTTTGAAGACGAAAAAGTTTTTGAAGGTTGTATGCCCGTAGAAGTTATGGCAAAGCGTGAACTAAACGCCCTTAGGTGTGGGCCACTAAAAGCGCAAGGGTTAGTAATGCCTAACGGACAACAGCCTTATGCTTGTGTTCAACTTCGAAAAGAAGACGCTTTGGGCACTGCATATAATATGGTGGGCTTTCAAACAAACCTAACTTTTCCCGAACAAAAGCGAATTTTTACAACTATTCCGGGGTTAGAAAAAACCGAGTTTTTGCGCTATGGTGTTATGCACCGCAATAGTTATATTAATGCACCAAAACTATTAAACAGTTATTTTCAGTTAAAACAACAAAATAATGTGTTTTTTGCGGGGCAGATAAGTGGAATTGAAGGGTATGTCGAAAGTATTGCTAGCGGTTTAATAGTAGGTTTAGAAATGTATTGTTATATAAATAATTTACCTATACTAAACTTTACAACAAACACAGCACTTGGTGCACTTGCAAACTATTTGCAAGCAGCAAACCCAAACAACTTTCAACCTATGCATATAAATTGGGGTTTGTTTGCACCAATAGACTGCCCAAAGCAGTTAAAAAAAGAAAAAATAGCCGAAAGGTCTAAAAACTATATATCAAACATTTATAAGGAGATATCAAAATGGAAATTAGAGGAACAACAATAGTTGGTGTACGCCGTGACGGAAAAACCGTTATTGGTGGTGATAGTCAGGCTACACTTGGCGATATGATTTTTAAAAATGATGTAGTAAAAGTTCGTAAAATTTACGACGGTAAAATTATTGTGGGTTTTGCTGGGGCTGTATCCGATGCTTTTGCTTTGTTTAGAAAAGTAGAAGAGTTGTTAAACAAATATTCGGGCAACCTACATCGCACAGTTGCCGAAATTGCCAAAATGTTTCAATCGGGCGAAGCAAGAATGAAGTTAGAAGCAATGTTGTTAATTGCTGGCAAAGATGCTATGTATTTAATAACAGGTGACGGTAATGTAGTAGCACCTACAACCAACTACATTTCAATAGGTTCGGGCAGTAATTTTGCACTTGGTGCAGCCGATGCCTTATATAACAACACAAACTTATCTGCACGCGAAATTGTAGAAAAATCTTTGGGTGTTGCTAGCGAATATTGTATATACACAAACGACAAATTTCATATCGAGGAGGTAGAGTAATATGGAAATGCTTACACCAAGGCAAATTGTTGCCGAATTAGATAAATATATTATTGGTCAAGATAAAGCAAAACGCGCTGTTGCTGTTGCTTTGCGCAACCGTTATCGCCGCAGTAAACTTCCTGCCGATTTAGCCGAAGATGTTACACCAAAAAACATTATATTAAAAGGCCCAACAGGTGTTGGTAAAACCGAACTTGCACGCCGTATAGCCAAACTTGTAAAAGCACCATTTGTAAAAGTAGAAGCAACTAAATATACCGAGGTAGGTTATGTTGGCCGTGATGTAGAAAGTATGATACGCGACTTAGTAGAAACTTCTATTCGTTTAGTTAAAGACGAAAAATTCGAAAAAGTAAAATCACAAGCCGAAAATGTGGCTAACACTAAAATCCGTGATATAATTTACGCTAAGGCTAAAATGACTAAATCCGAAGAACCCGAAAATTACCGCGATGTGCTATTACAAGAAATTGCCGAACACAAACACGACGACGAAATTATAGAAATGGAAGTTGTAGATGCACCAAAAGCCATCGAAATTATACCAGGTAACCAAGATAGCGGTATAACCGAAATGCTATCAGGCTTTATGCCAAAGCGTAAACGCATTCGCAAAATTAGCGTAAAACAAGCCCGCAATATCATAGTTGACGAAGAAAGTTCTAAACTTATAGATATGGATGCCGTTCAAGAAGAAGGTATGCGCAGGGCAGAGCAAGAAGGCATTATATTTATAGACGAAATAGATAAAATTGCTATGAGCCGTGGAAACAACAGTGGTGCAGATGTTTCGCGCGAAGGTGTGCAACGCGACATTTTACCATTCGTAGAAGGTTGCACTGTTAGTACAAAATATGGTATAATAAAAACAGACTATATCTTATTTATTGCTGCTGGTGCTTTTCATGTGTCTAACATAGAAGACTTAATACCCGAACTACAAGGTAGATTTCCTGTTCGCGTAGAGTTAGACAACCTAACAAGCAAAGAGTTTTACAAAATTTTATCACAACCAAAAAATGCTATTACAAAGCAACAAATAGAACTTTTAAAGGTAGATAACATCAATTTAAGTTTTGATGACGAAGCATTGCAACAAATTGCCGATATAGCCGAAATGGAAAACGAAAGCAACGAAAACATAGGTGCGCGTAGGTTATACACAATTATGGAAGCCTTGCTAGAAGAAGTAAGTTTTGACGCAGGCGAATCGCACCCAATGGTAGATGTAAAAGTTACAAAACAATTTGTACTAAAAGTTTTGGGCAATACAATTAAGAATTACGATATGTCAAAATATATTATGTAGAGGTATTTATGGAACAAAAACCAAAAGGCACACGCGATATTTTGCCAAGTGTGGTAAACAAATGGCAATTTATGGAAGAAACCGCTAAAAAATTAGCATCTTTATATAACTATGACGAAATTCGCACTCCAACATTCGAAAACGAAGCCTTATATAATAGGTCGGTTGGTGCAACCAGTGATATAGTTACAAAAGAGATGTATGTGTTTAAAGATAAGGCAAACCGCACACTTGCACTTCGTCCCGAAGGTACAGCGGGTGTGGTTAGGGCATATATCGAAAATGGTTTATTTAATAATGCACAGCCAACAAAAGTGTTTTATATTGCCAACAATTTTAGATACGAAAACACCCAAGCGGGTAGATACCGCGAGTTTTCGCAGTTTGGTGTAGAATGCTTTGGTTCGGCCGAGCCTTGTGTTGATGCCGAGCAGATTTTGCTTGCTAATCAGTTTTTGCAAAATTTGGGCGTTAAGGGGTTTGAACTTCAATTAAATAATATTGGTTGCCCAACTTGCAGGCAAAAGTTTAATTTAGCCTTAAAGCAGTTTGCTTTAAAAAATAAAGATAAACTTTGCGCAGATTGTAACAATCGTATGTTAACAAACCCGCTTCGAATGCTAGATTGCAAAAATCCAAACTGTCAAAAGGTGTTTAATGATGCACCAAAGTTAGAAGAATTTTTGTGTGACGAGTGTAAAACACACTTTGCTAGTGTTTTATCTTTGCTTGATGGTTTTAATATAAAATATACCCTAAATAACAAACTTGTTAGGGGGTTAGACTATTATACAAAAACTGTTTTCGAGTTTGTTGCACAACTAGAAGGCAAAGATATAACAATTTGTGGCGGTGGTAGGTACGATGGCTTGGTAAACGAAATTGGTGGTCAAAAAGTGCCTGCTTGTGGTTTTGGTTGTGGGTTAGACCGCATAATCTACTTTATAGATGAAAGTAAAATTGCACCAAAAGACCTAGTATATATTGCAAATACCCCCGATGTTAGTATAGACAAAGCACAATACATTGCTAATGTTTTGCGAAGCGCAGATATTATGGTAGAAACTAATTTAACAAATAGGTCGCTAAAAGCACAAATGAAGTATGCAAACAGCATTGGTGCTAACAAAGTGGTAATACTAGGGCAAAAAGAAATAGAAACAGGGCAGTTTGTGGTTAAAAATTTAAGATTAGGCAGCGAATGTAGTGTAGATGCCCACAACTTAATAAAATACTTAAAGATAGATAGCCAAGATATTAAAAAAATAACAAAAACCTATAAAGATTAGTTGGAAATTTTTAAATTTTTGGTTATAATATATACATTATTTAAAGGAGAAAAATTATGGCAGAAATTCAACACATAACAAAAGATAACTTTAACGAAATGGTTATAGACGCAAAAGGTTTAGTGCTTGTAGATTTTTTTGCAACTTGGTGTGGTCCTTGTAAAATGCTTTCGCCAATACTTGAAGAAGTAGCACAAGAAATGGGCGACAAGGTGGTTATTGCTAAATTAGATATTGATGAATGTATGGAATTAGCCCAAGAATATGGCATTATGTCGGTTCCTACAATGATTTTATTTAAAGAAGGCGCCGAAGTTAGCCGAAACATCGGTTTTAGAGGAAAACCTCAAATTATTGAAATGATAAACTCTAAACTTAACTAAAAGATTATCTAAACGATAGTCTTTTTTAATTTAGGTGTTTACAAAACTTAATTGTTGTGTTATAATTAATCAAAACTTAATTAAATAGGAGAGTTGTATGAACAGAATATATTTAGATAACGCTGCTACCACACCTATATCTAGCGAAGTGTTAAACGAAATGATGCCATACCTAACCACAAACTATGGCAACCCAAGCGCAGTGCACGCTTTTGGTAGAGAAACTAAACACGCATTAGATATTGCCCGCGAAAGAATTGCAAAAGGTATTGGTTGCGACCCAAGCGAAATTTACTTTACAAGTGGTGCAACAGAAGCAAATAACTGGGTGCTATACGGTATAGCAAACGCAAATAAAGATAAAGGCAGACACATTATAACCAGCAAAATAGAACACCCAAGTGTTTTAAATATGTGCAAACGCCTAGAAGAAGAAGGTTTTAGGGTTACATACCTAGATGTAGATAGTCAAGGTTTTGTAAGGTTAGACCAGTTAATTCACCACCTAGATAGTGACACGGTTTTGGTTAGTATTATGACAGCCAACAACGAAGTAGGCACAATTCAAAACCTTCAAGCCATTGCAAACATTGTAGGCGAAAAGGGTATAACATTCCACACAGACGCAACCCAAGCAATAGGTGCTATTAACTTTAATGTACACGAAATGGGTATAGACGCTTTAAGTTTAAGCGGACACAAAATTAATGGCCCTAAGGGTGTTGGTGCTTTGTATGTTAAAAAAGGCATAAAAATTGCCCCATTTATGTTGGGTGGCGAGCAAGAATATGGATTGCGCGCTGGTACTAGCAATGTTGCTGGTATTGTAGGGTTAGGAAAAGCCGTAGAAATTGCCACACGCGATATAGTTACAAACAACAAAAAAATTAGGCAGTTGCGTGATTATTTTATAGCGCAAATCAACAAAAACATTGATATGTGTTATCTAAACGGGCACCCAATTCAAAGATTATCTAACAATGTAAACATCTCGTTTGGTATGGTTGATGGCGAAAGCCTTATGATGATGCTAGACCTTAACGGAATTATGGTTTCAACAGGTTCGGCTTGTTCGGTGGGTTCGGTAAAATTAAGCCCAGTTTTAACAGCAATGGGGCTATCTAAAGACCTAGTAAAAGGTGCTGTAAGATTTACTTTATCTAAAACCACAACCAAAGAAGAATTAGATATTGTTGTAACTCAGTTGGTTAAAATTGTTCAAAAATTAAGACAAATTTCACCAATCGCAAAAAGCCAAGTAGGCACATTATAAGGAGGGTTTAGATATGTATAACGAAAACATAATACAAATATTTAAAAATCCAAATAATGTTGGTGTGTTGCAAGGGCACAACGCGCAAGGCACAACTACAAATGAAGCAACCAACGAAATTATAAGAATTTATTTGTTGGTAGAAAATGGCAAAGTTGTAGAAAGCAAGTTTAAAACCTTTGGTGGTGTAAGTTGTATCGCACTTTGCAGCACTGCTTGCGAAATTATAAAAGGTATGGATTTAGACAAAATAGAAAACATAGATGTTTTAGATTTTGCACGCGTTTTAGGTCAGTTGCCAGAAGATAGTGGTCAAGTTATTGCTCAGATTAGGCAAACACTATCTATTGCCGTTGCAGATTATTACAAACGCCTTGCAAAAGAGCAAAACAATAAATAATTATAAAAACGCTAGCAAAACTGGCGTTTTTACATTTTTTTACTATTATTAAAGACTTAAAAGTACACATAATACCTGTTAGGAGGTATTATATGAAGTGTAACTTAATACTAGGGCTTGTTTTAGGTGCTGTTGCGGGTATGGCACTGTTAGAGTTTTGCAAACCAGTTAAGCAAGCCGTAGAAAAAGGCAAAGAAAAACTTAAACAAAAAGTAGCCGAATTATAAAATAAAGCGGGTTAGTCCCGTTTTATTTTTACGCTAAAAAATAAAGTTTGGTTATTTGGTTGCTAAAAAATTTTTTATATGCTATATTATACCTAACAAATCTATGGGAGAGTATAATGGCAAGAAAGATGGGTTTAGACCTAGGAGATGTAAATATAGGCATTGCTTTTAGCGACCCTTTATGTATGTTTGCTAGTGGGTTTGAAAACTATCGCAGACGCGGATTAGATTTAGATTTGGATTATATTGTTAGTTTGGTACAGCAAAAAAATGTAGATACTATTGTTGTGGGGCTTCCGTTAAATATGGACGGTACAAAAGGCGAAAGGGTAGAAAAAACCTATGCTTTTTGTGCTGAACTTGCTAAAAAAACAGATGTTCCTATCGAGTATATTGACGAACGCCTTACAACTGTTTCGGCACAAAAAATATTAATTGCTGCCGATGTAAGACGCGAAAAACGCAAAACAGTAGTAGATAAAGTTGCTGCTAGTATCATTCTGCAAAGTTATTTAGACAAAAAATCTTAAAGGAGAGATGTGTTATGAGTGAAAAGGTAGATAATGACCCAATTCGTCGCCTATTAGATAAAGACGACAACGACCCAATAATTTTGTATGACGAAAACGATAATCAGGTGGAGTTTGAACAAATTGCTTTAATTCCGCTAGAAGATAAGTTATATGCTATATTAAAACCTGCTAAAAAAATGGAAGGCGTAGCAGATGACGAGGCTATTGTGTTTAATTTTCAGGAAGATGAAGAAAAAGACCCAATTTTAGTTGTAGAAGAAAACGACAAAACAATAGACCAAGTTTTTGAAGTTTATAATCAACTTTTAGACGAAGAAGAAAAGAAATCACAAAAAACCACAAAGTCAACAGCAAAAAAGACTAAAAAAGACTAAAAAAGTTGCATCTAGTATGCAATTTTTTGTTTTTAAATAAAACTTAAATAAAATTTATTTTAATACTTGATTTTACCTTTATTATGTGTTATTATTTACCTTGTTGAAATACACACCTAGTGCCATTGTTGTGTCGTTGCCTACAATTTTGTAGGTTACACAACGAGTTTTAACGCGTTAGGGAGGAATAAAAACGAAGGAGAATATAATTTAAAATGGCTATTTCAATTAAACAATTATTAGAAGCTGGCGTGCAATTTGGGCACCCAACTAGACAATGGAACCCAAAAATGAAGCAATACATTTTTGTGGCAAGAAACGACACACACATTATCGACCTAGAACAAACAGTTGTGCTAGCAGAAAAGGCATACAACTATGTTAGAGATATGGTTGCTCAAGGTAAAAATGTGTTGTTTGTAGGTACTAAAAAACAAGCTTGCGATGCTATTAAAGAAGAAGCAGAGCGTTGTGGTATGTTTTATGTAAACACTCGTTGGTTGGGTGGTACACTTACAAACTTTAAAACTATTCGCTCGCGCATCGAAAGAATGAACAAACTTAACCAAATGGAAAAATCTGGCGAGTTTGACTTATTCCCAAAGAAAGAAGTTTTAAAAATGCGTGCAGAACGCGACAAACTAGAAAAGAACTTGCTTGGTATTAAAGATATGACAAGCCTACCTGGTATGTTGTTTGTAGTTGACTTAAAGAAAGAAAGCATTGCAGTTAAAGAAGCAAGAATGCTTGGTATTCCGGTAGTTGGTTTAGTAGATACTAACTGCGACCCAGAACTTGTAGATGTTGTAATTCCTGGAAACGATGACGCTATTCGTTCGGTAAAACTTATTGCTGGTATGGTGGCAGATGCTGTACTAGAAGCTAAAAATGGTGTAAGTATGGCAGAAGTTAATGCCGACGAAGCACAACAAGCAGCAACAGCCGAAAACGCTGAAGTTGTTGAAGAACAAAAATTAACTAAAAAAGTATTTAAAAAAGCTGAAGAAGTAAAAGAAGAAGTTAAAAAAGAAGAAACCGAAAAGAAAACAGTAAAAACAACAAAAGCTAAGGCCGAAAAGCCTGTTGCCGAAAAAAAGACAACTAAAAAAGACGCTGCAAAAGCAGAAGACAAATAAAAATTTGGAGGGAATTATGAAAGCAACAGTACAAGATATTCAAACATTGCGCGCACGCACACAAGCAGGTATGCTTGATTGTAAAAAAGCATTAGAAGCAACTGACGGAGATATGGAAAAAGCAGTAGCTTGGCTAAGAGAAAGTGGTTTAGCAAAAGTTGCTAAAAAGCAAGACCGCATTGCTGCTGAGGGTATAGTAGAAGCATATATCCACATGGGCGGAAAAATTGGTGTATTAGTAGAAGTAAACAGCGAAACCGACTTTGTTGCTCGTGGTGAAAAATTAAAAGAACTTGCACACAACCTTTGCTTGCAAGTTGCTGCATCAAAACCTTTATATGTTAGTCGTGCAGATGTTGTATCCGAAGCATTAGAGCAAGAACGCCAAATTTATACACAACAATGTATAAACGAGGGTAAGCCAGAACAAGTGGCTGCTAAAATTGTAGAAAACAAATTAAACAAATACTACGAAGAAGTATGTTTGCTAGAACAACCATATTTTAGAGATGGTAGCAAAAAGATACAAGATTTAGTAAACGAAACTAGTATGGTATTAGGTGAAAAAATTTCTGTTCGCAGATTTGCTCGTTTTGAAATGGGTGAAGGTTTAGAAAAGAAAGTTAATGACCTAGCTGCCGAAGTTGCAAAAGAACGCGGAGAAAAATAGTTTTTATATTATTTTGTATAATACAACAAGAAATGTTCTGTTTAGAGCATTTTTTGTTTTAATTTAATTGCCAAAAGTATAAAAAACTAGTAAAATTAATAAGTATAAAAGGAGATAGATAAAATATGTTTGATAATCAAGATTTACAATTATATGCTGACTTAAAAGCAAGATTACAAAAAGCAATGGACCACTACGACAGCGAGTTAAATTCAATTAGGGCAGGTAGGGCAAACCCAAAACTATTAGATAAAGTTATGGTCGAATATTATGGCAACTTAACACCACTTAACCAAATGGCAAATATTTCGGCTTCGGACCCACGCACAATTAGCATATCTTTATGGGATATAACCGCATTAAAAGATGTTTTAAAAGCAATTCAGGCAAGTGGTTTGGGGCTAAACCCTAGTGATGACGGAAAAATTATTAGGTTGCATGTTCCTGCACCAACAGAAGAAAGGCGTATAGAACTTGTAAAAATGGTTAAAAAAATTGCCGAAGATACACGCGTAAATATGCGTAACGCAAGGCGTGATATATTAGATGAATTTAAAACACTTAAAAAGAATGGCGATATAACCGAAGGTGATATGGCAACTGCCGAAAAAGAAGTTCAAAAAATACTAGATAACGCAGTTGCACAAGTAAACAAGGCATTAGAAAACAAAGAAAAAGACATAATGGAAGTTTAGTTTTAAATAATAATGTCTATAATATAATAAATCAAATAGCAATGTGTAAGATTGTTGCGTATAATAATCAAAAAAGGGGTAAGTGGCTTGTTTAATAATACTAAAAATAAGTTTAACAAAAAGTTAAATTTACAAAAACTACCACAACACATTGCTATTATTATGGACGGCAATGGTCGTTGGGCAAGTAGGCGTGGTTTGCCACGCAATATGGGGCACAAAGCAGGGTTCGAAAACATTAAAAAGATAGTAGAACATATATATAAACTAGGCATAAAAGTGGTAACTTTTTTCACCTTTTCAACGGAAAACTGGAAAAGACCCCAAGAAGAAATTGACGGAATTTTTAACCTTGTTAGAAACCACTTAAAAGACGATAAAGAAGTTCAGCGTTTAATTGACAACGACATAAAACTAACAACAATGGGTGATATTTCTAAATTGCCCGAAGATTTATACAACAAACTAACAGAAGTTCAGCAAAAAACACAAAATGCAAAAAAACTTGTATTAAATTTGGCAATAAATTATGGCGGTCGTGCCGAAATTTTGCGTGCTGTAAACGAAATTGTTAAAAGTGGGAAAGGTGTAAAAACCACCGAAGAATTTGCGTCATATTTATACTCTGCAAGTTTACCCGACCCCGATTTTGTAATTCGTACAAGTGGCGAGTTAAGAATAAGCAATTTTATGCTTTATCAAATGGCATATAGCGAATTTTACTTTACAAAAACATATTGGCCAGATTTTAGCACTAAACAATTAGAAAAAGCATTAATAGATTTTCAAAAACGAAAAAGAAGGTTTGGTGCTGTTAAATAACAAAGGAGAAAAATTATGGCTAGCGTTTTAGATGATAACAAACAAAAACCTGTGCAACAAAATCCTGCACACTACAAGCAAAGAATATTATCGGGCTTTGTTATAGTTTTGGCTTTGCTTGCCTTTTTTGCCCTTCGTATATGGGTGAATTCTTATGTTTTTGATTTGTTGATTGGCGTTTTAATGATTGTTAGTGCATACGAGGTAGATAACCTATTGCACAAAATGGGTAGGCCGACCTACTTTTTAGGCTTTGGGGTTTATCCGCTACTGTCATTTATATCAGTGTTAGTGTGCTTATCTTTGGGGTTAAGTTTTTTATGGTATGTATTAATTAACCTTGGCATAATATTAGTTTTGGGCATTGGTATGGCGTTTTTGCCTTTAATATCTAAAAAAACAGTATATAAAAATCGTATAGCAGACGGCTATAAATATGGTAATGTTAGATATAGCATAACAAAAAGTTTAAACACCTGTTTTGTATGCGTTTGGCCAGTGTTTTTATTTAGTTTTGCCTTTGCTATCAATCACTTTAACAACTTTGAATTAGCAATCAATCAAAATTGGCTTTCGTATTCGGGCGTAGAAGGTGTAGATGTAGGTATAATTGGCTTGTTATTGTTGTTTGTTACAACAGTTCTTGCAGATACTTGCGCTATGCTTATAGGCAGGTTGTTAAAAACACCAAAGATTAACCTACAAAAACTAGGCCCTGGCAAATCGTGGGGCGGGTTGCTTGGTGGCGTAATTGGTGCTTTAATTGGCGCATTGTGCGTATATGGGGTTTTAAGTTTATTTAACAATTATTCAACCTTATTTACTATTTTAGATATATCTATTTTACACTTTGTTGTTATTGGGCTTGTATGTGGGTTGTTTAATATGGTTGGCGACATCTTTTCGTCTTACTTTAAAAGACGAGCAGTTGTTAAAGATTTTAGTCAACTAATACCCGGACACGGCGGTGTAATGGACCGCATAAATGGGCTTGTATTAAACAGTTTTTGTGTTTTTGCCATATTGCTTATTTTGTTTGCATAAAATTTAATAGGAGGTAGTTTTGTTTTCTACATTAGCAAGTTTTGCAAGTGTAATGACTACTATTTTGTATGTTATATTAGCAATAGTTGTGCTAATGGTTATGATAACAATACACGAACTAGGGCATTATACAATAGGCAAAATATTTAAGTTTAAAATAAATGAATTTTCAATTGGTTTTGGTAAGGCAATTTTTAGCCACAAATGTAAATCAGGCGAGATTTTTAGCATTAGACTAATACCATTAGGTGGTTATTGTGCTTTTGCTGGCGAAGATGAAGATGCAAAAGATGTAGAGGGTGCTTTTAATACAAAACCGCCTTGGCAAAGGTTGTTAGTGCAACTTGGTGGTGTGTTGTTTAACTTTTTATCTGCTATTATTTTTGCTTTTATATTGCTTGTAAGTTTTGGTTATGATATATACAAAGTAGATAATGTAGGGGCGCAATATCAGGCTCAGGCTGAGGCTGGGCATTATGATATTGTTCAGTCTAGTGATGTAATATTAGCGGTAGATGATAAAAAAGTTAGTTTTGTAGAAGGCAACACTTTTACTGGTTTAATCGAAAACTATAAAGTAGGTGACACTTTTAGTTTAACAGTTAGGCGTGATGGGCAAGAAATCGTTTTAGATAATGTTACAAAATATTATCGAATAAACGAAGAAGGGCAATATATAGATAAAGAAGGCAATGTTATACCACTAGAAGAAGCAGATAAAACTGGTGTTTTGGGCGTAACACAAATTTCGCCTTATAGATACAGTTTTATAGAGGCTGTTGCAAACTGTGTTCCACTAACTGGTGCTATGGCGTGGAAAGTGTTAGAATTTTTGGGGCAGTTAATAACTGGTAAGGTTGGGCTTTCGGATGTTGGTGGACCTATAACCACAATTTCCACTATGGCAGAATACAGTCAAACAAATATAGCCAACCTGTTTGTGTTCTTGCCGTTTATTGCGGTAAACTTAGCCGTGTTTAATATCTTGCCAATTCCGTCGTTAGATGGTGCCCGAATGGTGTTTACCACAATAGAGTGGATACGAAGAAAGCCAATAAACCGTAAAGTTGAAGGCTATATACACTTTGTGGGCTTAATGTTGTTGCTTGCCTTTGTTGTAATTGTAGATATATATCATTTAATAATTTAGGTGGTAATTAAATGAACATAAGAGAAAAGTTAGAGGCTTTGGGCTTTACCCAAGACAAAGTAAAACTAGAAAGTAATATTTATAATAAGCAAACCAACACTTGTGATTTATGTTTTGTTTATGCCGAATGGTTTAAACTAGACGAACAGCAAAAGCAACAAATTGTTGATGTATGTAAGCAAGAACTAAAAAACGAGTGCAATGTTAATGTAAAGTTTAAGGGTGCTTATGTAGATAACGAAATACTTTATAATGTGTTTGTTAAGTTTTTAGAAAAGCATTATAAGGCGCTAATTAGTGTTTTTGTTGCAGACAAAGTGCAGTTTAATAAAAACGATAAAGATATATCTATTGTGCTTTCGTGTGATAATGTTACTGCCGATATGATAAAATCGGGCACTTTTATAGCCGAACTAACACAATATATGAACTTAGAATGTTTTTACAACTTTAATGTAGAATTAAATATAACCCAAAACTGTGATGTAAGTGTTTTAAAACAACAACCAAAACTTAGTGGTTATAGTTTAAGTTGGGCATTAGAGCAAGAAAAAAACTTAAACAAATTGCAAGTTGCAAATATAGATTATTTATTAGGTAAGCCAATAGAAGAACAACCCGAATTTATAAACACCGCCAAAGAAAAAGATGGGCAGTCTATGGTTGTGTGCGGTGTTGTTTCCGAATTTACCGAAACTTCTTATAAAAAGAAAGCCAAAGAAGAAGGTGCCGAGCCAACTGATGCTGTTAGGTTTACTTTTAACCTAACTGATGCTAGTGGAACTATTAGGGCAGTGTCTTTTCCTAACGAAAAAGATACCGAAAAAATGCGTTTAATTTCGGACGGTGTTTCGCTTGTGGTTATGGGCAATGTTAGCAACTATAACGACCAACTAAGCCTGCGTGTTCGTGCGGTATCTAAATGTGATATTGTTTTAAACGAATTGCATTATTGTTATAGAGGTGTAAACGAAAAATATAACTTTGTTAGTCCAAAACCTTGGGTAGAAGTTTCGCAAATGGATTTGTTTAGTTTAACTTCTAGCAATATATCTGATTATTTAAAAAACAACACTATTGTTATGTTCGACTTAGAAACAACAGGGCTAGACCCCGAGCGTTGTGCAATAACCGAAATTGGTGCTGTTAAAATTAAAGAAGGAAAGTGTGTAGAAACCTTTCAAACACTTGTAAACCCATTAACACCTATACCACAAGAAGTTGTAGAAAAAACTAATATAACCGATGAAATGGTAAAAAACGCACCAACACTCGACCAAGTTTTGCCTGATTTTTATAAGTTTGTAGATGGTTGCATTTTATCTGCATATAATATAGGGTTTGACTATTCGTTTTTAAAAATTTTGGGGCATAAACTAAGATATAAGTTTGATAACCAGCGCATAGATTGTTTAGATGTAGTAAGGCAAAAAGTTCCTTCGCTTACAAACTATAAACTAGGTACGGTTAGTAAAGCCCTAAATGTCGAGCTAAAAAACGCGCACCGCGCATTAGCAGACGCTTTGGCGGCAGCAAAAGTTTTTATAAAACTAATGTAAAAGTATTGCAATTTATATAAAACTATGTTAAAATAACTACATAGTTAGGCTTAAATTATGAGTGGGGGTTTCCCACTCATAACTTTTAATGCCCTATATCACATTTTAAGGAGATTTATTTAAATGATTAGCAGTAAAGACTTTTTTATAGCACTAGACCTATTAGAAAAAGAGCGTAAAATAGATAAAGATTATTTTATAAGCGCCCTAGAAAGTGCATTAACAAGTGCATATAAAAAGAATTTTGGCGAGGCACAATCAGCCGAAGTAAAACTTAACCCCGAAAAAAACACTATTAAGGTTTTGGCATACAAAACAGTAGTAGAAGAAGTAGAAGATCCAGACAAGCAAATTTCTTTGCAAGATGCAAAGTTGTTAAAATCTAGTTATAAAGTTGGCGATATGGTTAGCCAAGAAGTTACCCCTAAAAACTTTGGTCGTATTGCAGCACAAACCGCTAGACAAGTTGTTATGCAAAAGTTAAGAGAAGCCGAACGCACAATGATAAACACCGACATTAATTCGCATTCCGAACAACTTACTACTGGTATTGTTAGGCGCATTCAAGGCACAGATGTATTTTTAGAACTAGGTGGATTTAAACAAGAAGGTATTTTAACCGAAAACGACAAAATACCAAACGAAACATTTAGTATCGGCGACCGAGTAAAAGTTTGCATAAAATCTGCAAAAACAAACTATAACGAAGACACCTTAATACAAGTTACTCGTACAACAGTTGGCTTTGTAAGAAAACTTTTAGAGTTAGAAGTTCCCGAAATAGAATCTAACGATATAGAAATTAAAGGAATAGTGCGCGAGCCTGGTCAACGCACAAAAATTGCAGTTTTTGCAAAAGACCCAAATATCGACCCAGTTGGTGCATGTATTGGTAACAGGGGCAGCCGTATAAACACTATAATTAACGAGTTAAAGGGCGAGAAGATAGATGTTATTCGTTATTCAACCGATGTGTTCGAGTTTATTGCTAGTGCATTAAGCCCAGCCGAAGTTGTTTCGGTAGAAATTGACGAAAACACAAAGTCTAGTAAAGTAATTGTGCCAGATAACAAACTTTCACTTGCAATAGGTAAAAATGGTATTAATGTAAGATTGGCAGTAAAACTAACTGGCTGGAAGATTGATGTAAACAGCGAAAGTAAAGCCAAAGAACTAGAAAATCAACAACAAGAAAACGATGTTGTTAAAACAGCATCATTAATTGATGACAAAGAAGATGCACTAGAAGACATCAATATTATGGACGAATTAGATACCTTAGATTAGGAGGGTTATTTATGGCAAAATCAAATTATGTGCCAATTAGAATGTGCGTAGTTTGTATGCAACACAAACCCAAAGCCGAACTTATTAGGCTTGTAAAAACAAAACAAGGCAAAATAATAATAGACCACACACAAAAAACGGGTGGTTATGGTGTTTGGGTAGATAAATCGCCCGACTGTATAGCACAATTAAAAAAGCGCAAAAGTTTGGAAAGAAAGTTTAAATGTGCTATACCAGAAGAAGTTTTTGAGGAGTTAAATAAAACCTTAAATGAATGAAAAAAAGATTTTTAGTTATATAAATTTTGCTATTAAGGCTGGCAATATTGTATATGGCATAGACAACCTAAAAGCAACAAAAAAGCCTGTATATTGTGTTGTTTTATGTAAAAGTGCAACAAAAAACTTAATAGATACCGCAAAAAATTATTGTATAAAGCAAAATGTACCATATATAGCCACAACGGATAGTACAATAGACGATTATATGCATACTAAAAATTGCAAAGTTGTAGGAATAACCAATAAAGATATTTCGCAACAGATTATATATTTAAATAGTATAGAGGAGTAATAATTTGGAAACTAATCAAGTAAAGAAAACAAAAAGTTTTGATAATTTGCGTACATTATCTTTGATTAACAATAACGAATTAAGCAGAATGAGCGAAAGCGTTAAAAAAATGCGTGCAACAGTAGAGAATGTTAGTCGAAATATTAGAGATGTTATAAAAAGCATAGAAGAAGTTAATGTTATAACAGAAAAACCTGCTAGTGATGCTGTAAATAAAAAGGTTATAGACCAAAAGCAAAACATTAAACCTGCAATCACCGAACGCAAAGACCAAAATCAAAGAACTTTTAAACAAAACGACTTTAAGTCTAACAACGCAAAACCAAATACGCAAAACAAGTTTGTAAAACCACAACAAAACGCAAAACCAAGTTTTGTTAAAGAAAGACCTGGGCAGTTAGAACGCGCCGAGGATGTTTTTGCTGCTCCTCAAAGAAGGGTTTTTGATAACAAACGCAAAAATGACCGCGATAATAAGCGCGATTTTGACGACAACCGCGAAATTAAAAACCGCAAGAATATGGCAAGGCGTGGTTTAATGGAAGAGGACGAGATAACTGCTCGTATTCGAAGCAACCGCAAAATTAAAACCAAAAAAGATAAAAAAGAGCCAGTTGTTGTGTCTGCCGCTATCACTCACGCAGTAATTAGCACCGAAACCATAACAGTAAAACAATTATCCGAAAAAATTGGTAAAACTGTATCCGAAATTTTAAAGCAGTTAATGGTTTTGGGTATTATGTCTAATGTAAATAGCACAATCGACTTTACAACTGCCGAGTTGGTTGCTAGTGAATTAGGTGTTGTGCTAGAACAAAAACTAGAAAAGAGTTATGAAGAACAATTAAAAGACGAATTCGTTGATGTAGAAGACGAAGAAGATGCTTCAAAACTAAAAAGTCGCCCTCCTATTGTTACAATTTTGGGGCATGTTGACCACGGTAAAACCACACTTTTAGACTACATACGAAAAACACACATAGCAAGTGGCGAAGCAGGTGGTATTACACAACACATTTCGGCTTATCAAATAGAAACATTAAACCGTCAAATAACATTTATAGACACACCGGGCCACGCAGCCTTTTCGGCAATGCGTGCGCGTGGAGCATCTGTTACTGATGTGGCAATTTTGGTTGTTGCTGCCGATGATGGTGTAAAACAACAAACAATCGAAGCAATACAAGACATTAAAGAAGCAAAAGTGCCTATGATTGTTGCAATAAACAAAATAGATAAACCAACTGCTAATGTCGAGCGTGTTAAAGAAGAGTTAGCAAAATACGATGTTATGCCAGAAGAATGGGGCGGAGATACTATATTTGTTCCAATTTCTGCACTAAAAGGGCAGGGTATTGACCAACTTCTTGAAATGATTTTGTTAGTTGCTGATATGAAAGAATTAAAAGCTAACTACGACAAAAACGCCTTAGGTATGGTTATAGAAGGTAAGTTAGATAAAGGTAAAGGCCCTATTGCTACTGTTATTATTCTTAATGGTACACTAAAAGTAGGCGATACTGTAATTAGTGGTATGCACATAGGTAAAGTAAGGGCAATTTTAGATGATACACAAAAACGCATAAAAGCTGCTACACCTAGCAAGCCTGTATCAATTTTAGGTTTAGATGGTGTGCCAAATGCTGGTGATAAGTTGTATGCTGTCGATGACAAAATGAGCAAAAAGGTATTAGAAGAACGCCGTAGAAAAATGCAAAGCGATTTAATCAATGCTAAAACCACCTTATCTACCGAAGAATTTTTGGCTAAAAACGCAAAAGACGAAAAGAAGATATTATATGTTATTGTAAAAACCGATGTTCAGGGTTCGTTTGAAGCGTTAAGTGGTATGCTTAACAAAATAGAAAACGAAGAAGTTAGGGTAGAATGCATTCACGGTGGTGTTGGTGCAATAACTGAAAACGATGTATTGCTTGCAAAATCTGCAAATGCAAAATTAGTGGCATTCAATGTAAAACCAGATGCTAAAGCGCAAGATTTAGCCGAACAAAACCACATAGAAATTATTAAATCTAGCATCATTTACGAAATAACCGACAAAATAACAAAAATTGCAAAAGATATGCGCACACCTATCTTTGAAGAACGCGTTATTGGGCACTGCGAAGCAATACGCATATTTAAAATTAGCCGTATTGGTACAGTAGCAGGTTGTATTGTAAAAGACGGTAAAATAACCAAAAACGCAAAAATTAGATTATTGCGTGACGGCAAAAAATTAGTAGAAACAACCATAACTACACTTCAACGCGAAAAACAAGATGTTAAAGAAGTTAGTCAAAATATGGAATGTGGTATAAAAATGGAAGGCTGGAACGATATAATTTTGGGCGATGTTATTGAAGCCTTTGTTATGGAACAAGTTATTCGCGATTAGGAGGGGTTTATAAATGAAAGAAACACGACTAGAACGCATAAACAGTGAAATTAAAAAGTCGCTTAGCGATATTTTTAGCAAAAAAATAAACGACCCACGAGTTAGTGGTATAATAAGTGTTGCAAATGTTGCAATAACAAACGACCTAAGTCATTGTAAAATTGATTTAAGCATTTATTCTAATGACAAACAAAAAGAACAACAAACCTTTGATGCAATAGTGTCTATGACTGGCTTTATTCGAAAAGAACTTGCCAAAAAAGTAGATTTGCGCATAATGCCCGAATTGCATTTTAGAATGTACACAGGCTTTGATGAAAGCGAAAAGATTAATAAATTATTGCAAGGTTTAAATATAAAAGCGGAGGAATAAATTGAAAAACAATTTTGCAAACCAACTTTTAGCAGAATGTAAAGGTAAAAAAGTTGCAATAATGGGGCACAAGTCGGCAGATTTTGACTGCATAGGCTCGTGCGTGGGTATGCACTTAATTTTAAAACAGAATAAAATAAAAAGCGACATATTAGTAGAAAACGACCTAAATGCCGTTTTTTATAATATTGCTGACAGAATAACTTATTATAGCCAACCTAAGCAAAATTATGATGTTTGCATTATGGTAGATTGCCCAACTTTTTCACAAATACCAGATAATGTAGTTGGTGCTTTTACAAACGCAAAAACCACTTATGTTATAGACCACCACATAACAAACAGTAAGTATGCTAAATATAATTTTGTTAAGCAGGCTAGTAGTGCGTGCGAAGTAATATTTGATTTATTTGAAGATAAAATAAAACTAAACCCACAACTTGCACAAGCCTTGTATATAGGCATATATACAGATAGCGGTGGATTTAAATATTCTAATACAACAAGCCACACATACGAAGTTTTGGCTAAACTTACAAAGCAAAAGTGCGCCTTTGACAAACTTGTGCACGATTGCGTAGATGAAGTAGAATTAACCACATTCGAACTCACAAAAACCGCATTTTTATCGGTAGAGTTTTATTATAACAAACAAATTGCCGTTTCCGTTATTAAAAAAGAAGATTTAGACAGATTAAAAGTTGAACACTCGGGTCCTAAATTTATGCAATCTTATCTTCAAAACATAAAGGGCGTAAAAATTGCTATATGCATAACCGAAAGAGTTAAAAACGAGTATAATATAAGTTTGCGTACTGCTTGTGATAATATTAATGTTTCGGCAATAGCCCAACACTTTGGTGGTGGCGGTCACATAAGGGCAAGCGGGCTTACGCTAAAAGGCGAATATAAAAAAGCCCTAAACGCACTGGTAAACGAATGTAAAAAATCAATAAAGGGTATAAATAATTGATAGGTTTTTTTAATGTAAATAAACCACAAGGCATAACCTCGGCGCAAGTTGTTGCAAAAGTTAAAAAACTATGTCCTAAAGGTACAAAAGTTGGGCATTTTGGCACGCTAGACCCAATGGCTAGTGGTGTTTTGCCAATAGCAGTAGGTAGGGCAACTAGGTTGTTTAATTTAATGCAAAACAAGCAAAAACAGTATATTGCAACTTTTAAGTTTGGTGTTTCTACAAACACATTAGATGCAACAGGCGAGATTGATGGAAATTCTAATATAATTCCAACAAAACAACAAATTTTAGATGTTTTGCCTAAATTTAGGGGCAAAATTATGCAAATGCCACCTAATTTTAGTGCAAAAATGATAAATGGCAAGCGCGCATACGATTTAGCGCGAAACGGTAAAGAAGTTATATTAAAACCTTGCGAAGTGGAAATTTTTGAAATTATACTTTTAGAGCAAACAAGTAAAGATGAATTTAAATTTAGTATAACCTGTGGTAGTGGCACTTATATTCGCAGCCTTGGTCGAGATATTGCAAAGGGTTTAAATAGTTTGGCAATTATGACAAGTTTGGTAAGGACAAAAACGGGTGCATTTAAATTAGAAGAAGCAACTAATTTAAACGATTTAACTATCAACGATTTAGTGGGTATTGATGTTGTTTTGCCAGATTATAAAAAAGTGGAAATAAGTGATGCCAACTTACTTTTATTATTGCAAGGCAAAACAGTTAAATTTAATTTAGAAGATGGCAATTATTTAGTATATAATAATGATAATATTCAACTATTATTAAATATAAAAGATAAATGTAGTAACAATAAAATTTGGTTAAAGTAGGGTATGTATGATTAGATTTGGACCTTCGGGTAATAGTCAAAAATTTTATGATGATGGATGCAAAAGTTCGATAGAAGCACCGGCTTGGTTAAATAAACTTGGGTTAAATGCCTATGAATATTCGTTTTCGCTTGGGCAGTTTTTGTCGGACGAAAAAGCAAAACAATTAGCCGAAGAAGCAAAAAAATATGATATAAAGATTAGCGCGCATGCGCCATATTATATAAACTTTTGCAATCCTACCGAGCAAGCGCGCGAAAACAATAAAAAGTTTTTGTTTAATTCGGCACATTGCTTAAAACTTATGGGTGGTCAACACATAGTGTTTCATTCGGGCGCGCAAATGAAGTTTACACGCGAAGAAGCGTTATTAAATTTAGAGCGCAACATAAAAGATTTTATGCCACAGTTTGAAGCCACACCCGAGTTTGACGGAATTTATCTTTGCCCCGAAACAATGGGCAAGTTTAGTCAAATAGGCAACCCCAAAGAAGTGTTTAATATATGTACATATTCGCAACGCTTAATTCCAACCCTAGATTTTGGGCATATCAACTGCATTATGCAAGGTGCATTAAAAACAAAACAAGATTATAAAGACATATTAAACCTTGGTATAGATATTGTGGGTGATAAGCGTATGCAAAATTTTCATATTCACTTTTCAAAGATAAAATTTAACGAAAAAGGCGAAATTGCGCACCAAACTCTTGACGATGTTGAATATGGCCCCGAGTTTGAACCTATGATTGATGCTTTAATAGATTTAGGGTTAGAGCCAGATATTATATCCGAATCGAAAGGTACGCAAGCCATTGATGCTAAAAAAATACAAGAATACTACTTAAAAAGGCGTTGATTTTTTATACCTTTTATGGTAAAATTTAATATATTTTAATTAAGGAGCAATTTTTATGATTTCTGCAACAGATTTAAGAAAAGGTACTTGCTTTGAATGGGACGGTCAAATTTACAGTGTAATGGACTTCCAACACAACAAACACGGTCGTGGTTCGGCAGTTGTTTGGGTAAAAATGCGTAATATTCAAACAGGTTCTAGCCGTGAAAACACATTTAACCCAACAGATAAGTTCGAGCAAGTAAGTTTTGAAGAAAAAGAAATGACTTATCTATATAACGATGGTGATATTTACTACTTTATGGACCCACAAACTTACGAACAATTTCCTTATGGAAAACAGTTAGTTCAAGATGCTTTGCCATATATGGTAGAAAACACAAATGTTATTGTTAAGTTCTTTAAAGGCGAAGTGTTTAGCGTATCACCTCAGTTGTTTGTGTTTTTAACAGTTACAAAAACCGAACCTGGTTTGCAAGGCGATACAACAAAGGCAACATTTAAACCTGCAACACTAGAAACAGGTTTAGAAATACAAATTCCTTTGTTTATAAACGAAGGCGAAAGAATTAAAGTAGATACACGCACAGGCGAGTATGTAGAGCGTGCTTAATATTGTTTAAAATGTAAAATAGTTTAGTGTAATGCTAAACTATTTTTTTGTTCTATATATTATTTAACAAGAATAAAATATGCACAAGGAGGGTAATATGTGGCAACAAATTTTACCACCTAAATTAGTTAGTGCATTAAATAATGTAAATATAAAAACAATAACCGAGTTGCGTCTTAGGGTAAATAAGCCCGTTGTTATATTTACAACCATTAAGTTTTATTTATCTAAAAATGGACTAACCACCAACGAAAAAGATGCTTTGGTGCTAGGAACACAAGAAATTGCAGATATTGTGTTTAATGCGTGCAAGCATAGTGTGTATGCACACAACGAAGAACTAAAACAGGGCTTTTTAACACTAGATAATGGTTTTAGGCTGGGGATATCGGGCGAAATTGTTTTAGATAATGGCAATATTAAAACACTAAAAAATTTTTCTTCTATCAACTTGCGTTTTAGCAAAGAAGTAAAAAATTTTAGTTTAAACAGTTTGGTGTATTTGTGTAATTTAGATAATAAAATTTACAGCACCCTAGTAATAGCGCCGCCAAACTGCGGAAAAACAACATTCATTCGAGATTTATGCTATCAAATATCTAGTAAAAACATAGAAGATAACATTTTAGTTGTTGACGAGCGAAACGAAATATCTGCAAGTGTAAATTCTAACCCCACTATGCAACTAGGCAATAATACCGATGTTTATGTTGGGTGTTCTAAACAATTTGGAATAATAAATGGCATACGCACTATGTCGCCAAATGTTATAGTGCTAGACGAAATTGCCACTATTGACGATATAAACGCCTTAAACTATGCAATTAATAGTGGTGTAAAAATTATAGCAACAACACACTCTTATAACTTTTATACACTACAAAAAAAGCCTTTATTTAAAAACTTGTTAAGTTTAGGTGCGTTTGAACGGTTTGTTGTATTAAATAAAGAAGATAATGTTTGCAAAGTAAGTGCCATTTACAACGAAAATAGTGTTTGTATTTATAGTGGGTAAAATGAATATTTTAATAAGTTTAATTATTAGCATACTTTGTGGGTTAGTGGTTATGTCGTTTTCGCACAAATACTATAATAAAGCCAAGTTTTTTAATGCTTTTAATGTGTTTTTACAAACAGTTTGCACAAACACGCAGTTTTTTCAAGATGATATAAAAAAGATTATAAACGCTATGCCCCAAAACAACAATGCATCATATAATGCGCTTATCAACAGTTATTTAAAGTTTTTATCCGAAAACGACCAACAAAAATTTTCACAAAATATAAGCACATTAACCGAACTTTCGGCACTAGACAAAGAAAAAATTTGCTTGTTTTTTTATGAACTAGGGCATACCGACAATACCACACAACTAAATTCTATTCAAGCCTTACAAAAGCACATTGCCGAACGAATACAAGAAACAAAACAAGAAATAAATACAAAAGCAGTTTTAATTCAAAAATTAGGCATAGTTTTGGGTATGGCTATTTTTATATTGCTTTTATAAGGGGTATTTATGGGTATAGAAATAATTTTTAAAATTGCGGGCATAGGCATAATTATTGCAGTAGTGGCGCAAATATTAAAGCAGGCAGGAAAAGAAGAGATTGCCACGCTTTGCACATTAGCAGGGTTAATTGTTGTATTGCTTATGGTTATAGATATGATTTCCGAACTGTTTAGTTCGGTGCAAAATTTGTTTTATTTATATTAGCCCCGAGGAATAAATGCTTGTAATAATAAAATTAATAGGAATAGCCCTTGCACTTGTTGTGGCGGTGGTTATAATAAAGCAAACAAAACCCGAACTTGCACCCATTGTGTTAATGGCGGGTGGGGTGGTTTTATCGCTTTACATAGTTGATATGCTAGAAGAAGTGTTTGGCGTTTTTACTAAAATTTTGGAAGCAACAAAAATTAACACCGAATTGTTTGTAATTTTATTAAAAATTGTAGGCATAGGTTATTTAACCGAGTTTAGTTGTGGTTTGTGCAACGACAGCGGAAACTCGGCAATAGCACTAAAACTTCAACTTGCAGGCAAACTAACAATTTTTATTATGTCTATACCTATTATATCAAAACTAATTGATTTGTTGGTGGAGTTGATTAATTAAGGTGAAATGGCGTTATTTTATATCACTTTGTATAGTGTTTTTGTGTGTGTTTAGTGTCAGTTTTTTACCACCCGAATATGTTTATGCACAAGAAGAAACACAACAAAGTCCACAGCAAAATTTAGAAGAAAGTGTATATGATAGACTAAGCAATATAGATTTATCTAATTTTGAAGACATCTTAAACAACCTTAGCCCCGAAAGTTTAAACATTTTTGGCAAAAATAGTTTTTTTCAAAAAGTCAACAGCATTTTATCGGGTGATGTGGGTGATAACTTTGGCAGTTTTTTATTGTGCATTTTAGATTTGTTTTTTGGTAATATAGTAAAGTATATACCTATAATTTGTGTGATAATTGGTATTGCAATTCTTGGCACATTAATTAGTGGACTAAAAACAGAAGAAAGCAATATAAACTCTATTGTTAATTTTGTATGTTTTTCGTTAATTGTTGTGCTAATTTCGGTGCAGTGTGTAGGGCTTTTAAACGAAGTTAGCGCTTGCATATCAGGCTTAAAAGTGCAAATGGATTTGCTGTTTCCACTATTGCTAACTTTGCTTGCTGGTGCAGGTGGGGTGTCTTCGGCGGGAATTTTTCAGGCAAGCACCGCAATACTTGCTAATGTGGTGTTGCAAATATTTACAATCGTTATTATACCACTATTTTTAACAAGTTTTGTTTTTAGTATTTTAGGCAATCTTGTTGAAAGCGTAAAACTTTCTAAATTTAATGATTTAATAAATACCATTTTAAAGTGGCTGGTTGGAATAATTTTTGGTATTTTTAGTTTTGTTTTAACAATACAAGGTATAGTTGCGGGCAGTTTTGACGGAATGTCTATAAACGCCACAAAATTTGCGCTAAAAAGTTATATACCAATATTAGGCGGTTATTTATCTGATGGCTTTAATTATGTGGCTGCTAGTGGTGTTTTAATAAAAAACTCGGTAGGTTTAGCGGGATTATTACTTCTTATATCTAGCATTATTCCAACTTTTGTAAGAATTGTGGTTTTGGGTGTATTATTAAAAGTGGCAAGTGCCGTAATTCAACCCTTAGGGGCAACAAAAATTTCGGACTTTTTAACACAGGTTTCAAAACTAATGTTTTATTTGGTTGGAATACTGCTTGTAGTGGCTTTTATGTATGTATTGTCGGTGGGGCTAATTATGTGCGTGGCAAATATTATATAATGGGTGAGTAAATGTCTTTTTTATCTAGTTATTTACTTTCTATTGCGGGTGTAGTTGTGTTGTTTGTGGTTATCGAATTAATACTTCCTAACGGCAAAACATCTAAATTCATTCGCTCAGTTTTGGGTATATTTTTAATATTTGTTATAGTATCGCCTTTGGGGAAAATAAAAAACCTAGATTTTAGTGATATTTTAAATAACAGCAGCGCCGAATATCAACTAGATTATAACTATTTATATAAGTTGCACTTACAACAAGCAGAAGTAATGCAAAGTGACATTTTAAAGATTTTAGAAGATAATGGCATACAAAATGCCGAAGTATTAGTAAATATAAAAAAAGATAGCCTAAATTTGCAAATAGAAAGCATTTTTGTTGATTTAAGTCAAACAGTAATATCTAAAAATCAGTCGCATATAATTAATTATACCACATTAAAAGATATTATTAGCAAATATGCATCAATAGAAGAAAATAAGGTGGTTATAAATGAGTAAACTAAGCACTTGGTTAGAAAAATCTAAGTTAATAACCAAACTAAAAAGCATTAAACATATCGAAGTTATTTTGGTGGCACTACTTGTTATTGTTGTTTTAGTTATTTGGTTTGCCGACTTTGGTAAAAAAGATACAAAAGATAGCGTACAAACAACCAGCACAACACCTAATAGCGTAAGTTTATATACAACCGAACTAGAAAACAGGTTGGCAAAAACATTGTCTTTAATAGACGGGGCAGGCAGTGTAGATGTTATGATAACACTAGATGGCTCATCACAATTAATTTTGGCATACGAAACAGAAAACAAAAGCAATTCAACCGATAACACAACATCTAGTGGCACAACAACAAAATCTAACAATTCTACATCAACATCTAACCCTATAATACTAAACAAAAACGGTCAATCTCAGCCACTTGTTTTAAGCGAAATTATGCCCGAAATTAAAGGTGTGGTGGTAGTGTGTGAAGGGGCAAACAACATAAGAGTAAAGTTAAACATATTGCAGGCTGTTCAGGCTTTGTTGGGCGTAAACAGTGGGCAAATTGAAATTTTTGTAAAAGGATAGGTAAAATTATATGAAGTTAAAACTAGATAGCAAAAAGAAAAAAATTGTAGTGCTTAGTTGTATGCTTGCACTACTTGTAGTAACTGGCTTTTTAAATATTACATTAAACAACAACAATACGGCAGTTATTGATGCTTCTAACACTATAGAAAATGTTAGTTCGCAAAGTTTTTTTAATAGTTATCGCACCGAGCGTGATACTGCACGCAACCAAGAATATTTATATTATCAAGTTATATTAGATAGCGCAAACGCTAGTGATGAAGCAAAATCTAGTGCCGAAACAAGCCTTGCACAACTTGCAGCGGTTAAAGAAAAAGAACTTTTGTTAGAAGGTTATATAAAATCTAAGGGGTTTGATGACGCTGTTGTATCGTTTACCGAAAATTTTGTAAATGTTATGGTTAGTGCCGAAAGTTTAACCGAAGCCGAAGTTGCCCAAATTGTGCAAGTTGTGCAAGAGCAAACATCGAAGTCGATAGATAATATAAAAATTATACCCGTTTAATAGTTGATAAACAAAAATTTTTGTGATATACTACTTACAGTATAGGGGTGATAAAATGACCAATCAAGTAAGTAGTAACGGTAAAACCACATACAACAAAAACATTTTGTTGTCTATTATAAACCTAGCCGCCAAAGAGGTTAGTGGTGTGGCATCAATGTGTGCAAATTTTGGTGGCTCGTGGTTTGCTAAGTTGTTTACAAACAATTATTACGAAGGTGTAAAAATAGCCTATTCGCCTAAGGGTTTGGTTATTAATGTGTACATTAATGTTTATGCCGATTATGCTGTTAATGATGTGGCTTGTCGTGTTCAAGAAAACATAAAAAGCAGCATTCAAACAATGGCTGATGTAGATACAACCGAAATTAATGTTCATGTTTTAGGTGTACAATTTAACGAAACATCAAAAAAATAAAGCCCACAATGATACTTGGGCTTTGTTTTGTTTTAATTTAAGGAGATGCTTATGCGCAAACAATCACGAGAAGTAGTTTTTAAAATGCTTTTTTCATATAACTTTGGTCAAAAAGACGAACCACAAACTTATGACGAAATGTTAGATGTTATTTTGCAAGATTTGGGGTTAGATAAACAGCAGTTAGATTTAGAATATATAAACACAACATTTAATGCAGTTGTAAAAAACTTAGACGCATTAAAAGATATTGTTTATTCTAATGTAACAGGTTATACCAGTAGCCGTATTTTTAATGCCGATTTAATAATTTTAGTGTTGGCTATATACGAGTTAAAACAAAAGAGCATAGATAATAAAATTGTTATAAGCGAAGCACTAAAACTGGCTAAAAAATATTCAACCGAAAAAAGCATTAAGTTTATAAATGGTGTTCTTAGTGCTGTTGTGAAGGAGAAAAATGAGTAATTTAATTACCGTATCTCAGTTTAATAAGTATGTGCATGATATCTTTGTTGCCGAAGAAATACTTCAAAACATAGAAGTTTATGGTGAAGTTTCGGGTTTGAAGATGTCTAACGGTAGTGCTTATTTTAACATTAAAGATGCCGATGCTTTGCTATCTTGTGTTAAGTTTGGGTTAACCAGCCTTGACTATTTGCCAAAAGAAGGCGAAATGGTTATAGTAAGGGGAAGCCCTAACTATTATATAAAGGGTGGCAGGTTTAGTTTTAATGTTAGCAAAATTAGCCCTTACGGGCAAGGTCTTTTGTATCAACAATTTATAGAACTAAAAAACAAACTGGAAAAACTAGGATATTTTGATACAGCGCGCAAAAAACCTTTGCCTAGTGTTATAAGACGCGTTGGTGTAGTATCAAGCGAAACAGGTGCTGTTATACACGATATAATAGACATAACACGCCGTAGAAACAGAATGTTAGATATTGTGTTGTTTCCTGCAAAAGTGCAGGGTGTGGGGGCAGAAGACACAATAGTGAATGGTATAAAAGCACTAGATACTACAAATGTAGATGTAATTATAGTAGCGCGTGGTGGTGGCTCGCTAGAAGATTTAAGTTGTTTTAATACCGAAAAGGTTGCTATAGCAATTTATGAGGCACAAAAACCTATTATTAGCGCGGTAGGGCACGAAACCGACTTTACAATAGCCGATTTTGTTGCAGATGTGCGCGCCCCAACACCTAGTGCTGCTGCCGAACTTGTTAGCAGTGATATAGGCTCTACAACAAACGAATTGCGTTCGCTTGTGTTAAGAATGCAACGCACACTATCTAACTATTTTGCTAATTTATATAACAATATGGACAACCAAACTTTGTTACTACAAAAACTAACCAGTCAATACATAACAAATAGTTTGCAAAACTTACAGGTTGTATCATCTAAGTTTGTAAGACTTTCGAATACTCATTTTAGCAACATCTTTGCAAATTTTGACACTCTAACAGCAAAACTTAATGCCTTAAACCCTGTTCAAATTTTGCGTAATGGTTATGCTAATGTAACAAAAGGTGATAAAACCATAACAGATGCTGGCAATGTAAATGTTGGCGATGAAATAAATGTAAACCTATATAAAGGCAAACTAAATTGTAAAGTTATATCAAAGGAGAATAAGTAAATGACTTTTGAAGAACAAGTAAAAAGATTAGGTGAAATTGTACAAAAACTAGAAACCGAGCAACCAAGTCTAGACGAAGTAAACAAATTGTTTAACGAGGGTGTAGAACTTACAAAAAGTTGTTATAAAACACTTAACGAAACAAAAGGGAAAATAACTATACTTCAAGAAGAAATTAATGGTTTGATTGAAAAGCCTTTTAACTAATTTTGTTATTAAACAGTGGTATATTGAATATAATATTATGTGAATAATAACCAAGATAAGCAAAAAGATACTTTACCTATAATAAAAAGTTTAAGCACAAAAAATAATGTGCATACCAAAAAAGTAAGAATATGGTATGCTAAGCTTTTTTTGTTTTCACTTCTTATATGTGCTTTTTTTGGTGTTATATCCGAGTTTATGCTGTCACACACAAATATATTTTTAGCCCTAGTGTTAATACTTTGTTTAGTTTGTGTAAGTATGATTTTTGATATGATAGGCATAGCAGTGGCTGCAAGTGATATAAAGCCCTTTTTAGATAAAAACTATGCTAACAACAAAAATGTAAAAATTGCCATCAGCCTTATAAAAAATGCTGATAAAGTAAACTCAATTTGTGGAGATGTGGTTGGCGATGTGTGCAGCATTTTAAGTGGGGCAGGTGGGGCAACTATATGTGTAATATTGATGTCGTATAACTGGGGAATTAGTAGTTTTATAACATCTATAATAATTAGCAGTCTTATAGCCAGCCTTAATGTTTTGGGCAAAGCAATAGGCAAAACTTATGCAATGACTAACGCTCATAAAATTGTATTAAAAGTAAGCAAATTTTTAGGATTGTTTGTAAAATTTAAAATAAAAAAATAAGCGGTTTGTATAAAAATGCAGAATATTTATGCATAAATACACATTTTGCTTATTTTTTGGTGTTTTGGTTTGCATAATTATGCAAAAATTTTTTGTATAATTATGCATAAATAACTTGCATAATTATAAATTTTGTTATATAATATCATTAGTTACTTTCAATAATTATACACTACGGAGGATATTTTATGGCTAGAAACATAAGACAATCCAAAATTATTAGTATTATAAGCAATGCTGAAATTGAAACACAAGAAGAACTAGTTAGTGCTTTGCGTGCTGATGGTTTTGATGTAACCCAAGCAACTATCTCGCGTGATATAAAAGAACTTGGGCTAATTAAAATAGTGGGTAAAATTAAGAAATATAAATATGCTTTTATAGACACTGACGAAAAGGTTGGAACAAATAAAACAACAGCATTATTTAAAGAAGCAGTTTTATCTATAAAACCTGTAAACAATATGGTGGTGTTAAAAACAGTAAAGGGCACTGCCTCTATGGTTTCGGGCTTTTTAGATAAACTTGCCCTAGACGATATGCTGGGGTGTGTGTTTGGCGAAGATACTGTTATGGCATTGTTTGATGTAAATGTCAATATAGATAGTGTAGTGTTTAGAATAAACGAAGTATTAACAGGCAGTTAATGCTTTTTTATTTTTTGCATAATACTTGACTTTTGATATGCAATAATATACAATTTAGTTGTGTATTTATATACACATTAAAAAAACATAAAGGAGCAAACAATGCTAAATATAAATGGCGTTGGGTTGCTTGGCATTAATATAGGAACACTTTCACTTGTACTTATTGTGCTTGCTTGCATAGCGCTAGGTGCATTAAGTGGGGTTTTAATTTATAGATTAATTGTTGTAAAAAAGATAAACAATGCAAAACTAACAGCAAATAATATAATAACCGAGGCAAATCAAACTGCCAAGACAATCCAAAAGGAGGCGCTGTTATCTGCACAAGAAGAGGTATTAAAGTTAAAAAATGATACCGAAGCAGAGTTAAAAGTTAGACGCGCCGAAATAGATAAGTTAAACGATAGATTTTTACAAAGAGAAGAATTTATCAACCGCAAGGAACAATCGTTAGAAAAACGAAGCGACAACCTAGAAGAATACAAACACACACTAGAACAAAAAGAACAAGATTTAAACAAAACATTACAAAAATTAGAAGCAGAAAAACAAAACATAGTTAAAGAATTAGAAAAAGTGGCAAACCTTTCTACCGAAGAAGCAAAAAGTCAGTTGATTGCATCTGTTACTAATGACGCAAAACTAGAAGCGGCAAATACATTAAAAGAGATAGAGCAACAGGTTAAAGATGATGCTAAAAAGATTGCAACAAACATAATAGCACAATCTATTCAAAAATATTCGGCTGATGTAACTAGCGAATCTACCGTTACAACCATTACACTGCCAAACGACGATATGAAAGGTAGGTTAATTGGTCGAGAAGGTAGAAACATAAAGGCAATCGAAAGTGCCACTGGTGTAGATTTAATTATAGACGATACACCCGAGGCAATAGTTTTGTCGTGCTTTGACCCAATACGAAGGGAAGTTGCACGCATAGCAATTCAAAAATTAATGCAAGATGGTCGTATTCATCCAGCACGAATTGAAGAAACAGTTAAAAAGGTAGAAAAAGACATCGAGCAAGAAATGAAGGAAGCCGGCGAAAATACTGTTTTAGAACTTGGTATAAACGGACTTCATCCCGAACTTGTTAAAATTTTGGGCAGATTAAAATACCGCACAAGTTATGGGCAAAATGTATTAAAGCACAGTATGGAAGTTTGCAGTATTGCGGGCAAACTTGCTGCCGAACTAGGTTGCGATGAGCAAACCGCAAAACGCGGTGGACTTTTGCACGACATAGGCAAAGCAGTAGATTATTTGCAAGAAGGCACTCATGTATCTATTGGTGTAGAACTTGCTAAAAAATACCACGAAAACGAAAAGGTTATAAACTGTATCGAAGCCCACCACGGTGATGTAGATTTTGCTTGCACCGAAGCAGTTTTAGTGCAGGCTGCTGATGTAATATCAAGCGCTCGACCTGGTGCAAGACGCGAATCGTTAGACAACTATGTAAAAAGGTTAGAAAAACTAGAAAACATTTGCAACGAATTTAAAGGCGTAGAAAAATCTTTTGCTATACAGGCTGGTAGAGAAGTGCGCATTATTGTTAAACCCGAAGTAATAACCGATGCACAGGCAATAGTGTTAGCACGAGATATAGCACAAAAAATTCAAAACGAAATGGAATACCCAGGTCAAATTAAAGTTAATGTTATTCGCGAATCTAGGGCAATAGACTATGCAAAATACTAATAAATAAAAAACAGGTTTAATCCTGTTTTTCTTCTTTTTGTTGGCTTTCTAAATATTTATCTACTTCGCCTCTAGCAAGTCTATCACAAATGTTATTATATTTATCATCAGCGTGCCCTTTTACCTTGTGCCAAGTTATTTGATGTTTACTGCATAAATCTAAAAGTTCTTGCCAGAGTGGTATGTTTTTAACTTCTTTTTTACTGCTTGTGCGCCAGTTATGTGTTTGCCAATAGCCAACCCAGTCTTGCAAAAATGCATTTACAACATAAGCACTATCGCTATATAAATCTATAATACAAGGCTCTTTTACCATTTTTAGTGCATTAATAACAGCCAACATTTCCATACGATTGTTTGTTGTGTTGTTTTCAAACCCCGAAATTTGCTTTTCTATACCATTAAATATCAAAACAGCACCCCAACCACCAGGGCCCGGGTTGCAACTGCACGCACCATCTGTATATATAACTATTTGCTTCATAACATTTCTCCTATAATAAGAGTATAACAAATATATAATCTTTTGTAAACTTTTTAGTTTATTCTATTGACTTGATTTGGTTTTTTTTATATAATTATATCACGCTTATAGGGGAGTGGCTTAACGGTAGAGTAGTGGTCTCCAAAACCATTGGTCAGAGTTCGATTCTCTGCTCCCCTGCCAATTATTATTGCCTTTTAATAGGGTAGTTTAGCGGTTTTTAGTAAAACACTAAAAACTGCTTTTTTATTAGTTTTAGCATAAAAAACCGTGTCAAAAAATACAAAGAAAAAAACGCTTTAAAAGCGTTTTTATTATTTTATTTCACGGCGTTTAAATACAAAGTGTGTTAAAAATTCTAATGCTATAATTATCACAATCGTATATATAACACTAAATATCAAACTCGAGCCGTGCAATACTGGGGTAGATAACGAAGTTAGTGCTTGCGTATTCACTAGCGAGCCACCAAAGTATTTAAATATATCAAAGTTGCCAGCAGGTAAGAATGTTAACCACATCGAACTAGAAAATGCTACGCCAAATATTATTGTAACTATATACAACAATACCGAAACAAGAACTGCTGCAATATTAGATTTAAATAACACAGATATAGCAATAGCAATAAGGCAGTATATATAAATCTTTAATGTCAATAATAAAATGTAAATTATCAAATACAATATTGGTGACATTTCTATAACAGTGTTTGCATTTAATACAAATAGTATTGGTGTAAGGTTTACACCATACATAATTGCACCGCTAATAAATAGTATTAGTGTGGCAAACAAAATAAACAAGAACGCAAGCAAAACAGTAGATATAATTTTAGATGAAATAATTTTGTTACGGCTAAATGGCCTAATCATTAGCATACGCAAAGTGCCATTTGTATGTTCGCCAGCAACCATACCCGCGCCTATTATTATGCAGAATATAATAACTATAACACTACATACACCCAAACCATAATAAGTAAAATCAAAAGCACTTACATTTTCGCCAGATGATATACTTGTAGAGAATGCCGAACTATAATTTGTAGAAGCCATTATTGGTGTTTGGGTAAGTAAATATTTATTGTAAGTAAGTTTTTCGTCAATTTTATACATATAAACATCGTCGCTGTCAAACAACGAGCCACTTGTATAAAGGCTGTTTATTTTAGAATCGGACATACCCGCAAGAGATAAGTGTAGCAATAAGTTTTGTACATAGTCGTTTACTTGAAGCCCAACTGTATAATACATATCTGCATCTGCTTTTGCTTGTTCTAACGAAATTTCGGGGTTGCCCGAATATGTGTTGATTTTTGTGTTTAACTCGGCAAGATATGCTTGGGCGTTAGTTACAATTTGTTTGGCTTCGGTAAGGTCTTCTTCTTTAATTTTATTTTGCACATCTTCTATGTTTTTAACATACATAATTAGTTTTTGCGGAATGTTTTTGTTGTCTATAAGTTCTTGCAAGTTGTTGTACACTTCGTATGAACTACTTGGTGTGTATGGCGTTGATGGTTGTAAATAATCTAGCATAGTGGCTATCAAAGCCTTAGTGTCATCTTTTTCTGTTTTGTTTACAAACGCTACTGGTGTAGAGTAGTTAATTACAGTAGAGTAGGTGTTGTCAAAGTCGCCAACTTGTTCAATCAAAGTGTTTACTGCATTATAACACGCAGTTGCTTTTTCGGAATTAAAGTTTACTTTTCCGTCTTTTAAATATTGCTTAAAGCCCTTTGTATAGGTGTTGTCTATTTGTGAGGCTTGCGAAACTAAATCGTTTTTAGTTTTTATAGTGCTTGGGTCATCACTAGATAAAATGGTGTAAAAATCTAATTTTGCTACACTTTCGTTTACCATTTTATCGGTTTCTATTTTACCATAATAATTGTTTGTGGTGTTAAAATGCTGAACAACCGCTTGATTATTGCCAAAATCGGTAGAAGTGTAGTGATTTGTAGTAGCTGATTTGTTTTCTATGTTAAAAGATATAAAAGTAACAACTAATGCACCAACCAACAATATAACCATTGCATACATAATTGGTCGCAAAAGTAGTTTACTTAATTCTCCTTTAACTAATCTAAACATTTTAGGCATATTATATTTTCTCCTTATTTTTAACGATTGTGTGTTTTAATTATATCTATATAAACATCTTCTAACGATTTTGTTTCTACATTTATGGCATAAATTTGAATATCTCGTACACGCAAAGCATCTATAATTTTAGGCAATAATGTTTCTTGGCAAGGAACTAACACAGAATTTCCCGCAACTTCTACTGGAATGTTAAATTTTAAATAAATCATTTTAGCCGAATAGTTAGGGTAGTTTAGGGTTATTCTAAACCTAGCACTATTGCTTGTTTCTTGTTTTATTTTGTTCATTGTGCGTGTTTCTATTATCGAGCCGTGGTCAACAAATGCAACTGTATCACACAACTGTTCCACTTCGCTTAGGTTATGACTGCTTAACAATATGGCAATATTCTTTTCGGCAACAAGTTTTCGCAAAATCTGCCTTAGTTTTATAACACTTTCGGCATCTAGCCCGTTGGTTGGTTCGTCTAAAACTAAAAGTTGTGGTTCGTGCAACATTGCTTGTGCCAGCCCTAGTTTTTGGCGCATACCCAATGAATAGTTTTTAACAGGTTCGTTCATTCGGTCTTTTAAACCAACAATTTCTAGGGTGTCTATAACGCGGTCTTTGCTAACATTTGGATATAAACTAGCAAAATATGTCAAATTTTGTTTTGCTGTCATATAACCATAAAGGTTGGTATTTTCTATTGTAGCACCAATATTACTAATAGCTTTTTCAAAGTCTTTTTGCACTGAATGACCACAAATAAAAACTTGACCATCGCTTGGGGTAGTCATACCAGTTATAATGCGCATAAGTGTAGATTTTCCTGCACCGTTTGGCCCAATAAAGCCAAAAATTTCGCCCTTTGAAATATTTATGTTTATATTTTTTAACACATATTTGGTGCCATACATTTTTGACACATTTTTAACTTCCAAAATATGCTCCATACCAAAACCTCCGTAATTAAAAATATTTTATAATATTTTATATTTTAAGTCAAGTAAATATTTTAGTGATTGACAATCAATATAAATCTTGCTATAATGGTGAATTATGAATGAAGAAAGAAAGAAATTAATATTTAGCAAATCATTTTTAACCTTTTTAATAGTTAACATTCTGCTTTGCGTGGCAGATATTTTTTGCGTGTTTAAATTTCTTGAAATGTCGCAGTTTTATTCTATATTATGGGCTGTTGCCTGTGGTGTATTAATTGTTGCAAGCATTATTTTTTGGTTGGTTGGGCTAAAATCGTGGATGAAACTTGTGTTTGTGGGTGTTATAATAGTTAGCCTTATATTATGGGGCTATTATATAATGATTTTAGTTGGGTTAAAAGATATTTTTTCGAGTGCCGAAGCGCTACAAGATGCAGTTGCATCAACGGGCGTTTGGGGTAGGGCTGTATATGTATTAATTCAATTTTTGCAAGTAACATTTATACCTTTGCCGGCTATGGTAACAACACTTGCTGGAACTGCTTTGTTTGGTCCTTTTTGGGCAAGCATATTAAGTTTTATTGGTATAATGTTGGGCTCGGTGTTTGCCTTTTGGTTAGGTGATAAGTTTGGCGAAAAGATATGTGTTTGGATTGCAGGAAAAGAAACAACCGAAAAATATTCTAAAATGCTTTACGAAAAAGGTAAGTATTTGTTCTTTTTAATGATGCTGTTCCCATTATTCCCAGACGACATATTATGTTTAATTGCTGGTATGACTTCGATGTCATTTAGGTTCTTTATAACTACAATTTTAATAACACGCCCAATAGGCATAGTTATGACTTGTTATTTAGGTAGCGGACAAATTATACCATTCTCGGGCTGGGGGCTTGCTGTGTGGGGTGTTATAATTGCTATTATGGCTGTAATGTTTATATGTGCATATAAGTTTCAACCACAAATAGAAAATGCTTTAGGAAGGCTTGCTGATAAGTTTTCGAAAAAGAAAAACAAAATAAAACTTCAAACCAATAACAACGAAGATAATAAAGACGAAACTCTTCTTTTAAACCCACCACAAACCGACGAAAACAAGCAAGATGAAAACAAAAAAAGTAGTTAAATTTTAACTACTTTTTTATTATGCGTGGAATGATTTTGTGTGATATGCAATTATACCAACAACCCACGAAATTAATATGTTAGAAGTCAATACACAAGGAATTAACCAACTAGCAGTGTTTGGCATACCCATAAAGATGTTTAAACCAAAGATAAATAATACTACAAATGCAAACATTATAAATCTGTATAAAAAGTCTTTTGCAAAACTAATTGTTTCGGTCTTTACTTTTTTAGAGAAGTTAGGTATTGTGTAAATTAATGTAATTAAGTAGTATAAAACTGTAATTGCTGTTGATACGCTAAATAATACTATTGCAGTACTGCTAATGCCACTAAATAAGCCATTAGCATTGCCAACAAAGTATAACAAAGTTAATTCTAGTGCCATTAATACAAACATTATTGATGCGCGTACTAGGTTAAATTTGTTTATGTTTATAAATAGCCCTGTTTTTGCTGCTTTTTTGTTTGCTTTTTTGTATGGTTTTACTGTTATGTCATCTTGGTTAAGGTATGTAAACCCAACATCTTTTGAAGATATTTTGTGAATATTTTCGTCAAATGTTTCGTCTTCTACAACTTCGTCTGCGTTAACTGTAACTGTACCGTCGCCATAGCGTCTGTTTACTTCGGCAATACGGTCGGTTTCTTTTATAGTTAAGTTGTGTGTTGCGTCATCAGCCTCAGATGAAATTAAAATTTGCTCTAATTCTTTTTCGTAAGCACTCTTTTGTCTTGGTGCTTCTTCTTTTGGTTGCTCAGTTTCTTGTGGGGCAGTAGTAGAAGTGTTTTCAATGTTTTCTACATTAACGGTTTGTTCTTCTGCTGGTTGTTCTGCTGTTTCGGTGTTGTTTAAGTCGGCATCTAAGTCGCCTAATAAATCTTTGTAATTGATTTCGTCGTTTGCAGATTCTTTTGCGCTAACATATTCTACAACAGTGTCTTGTGGTTCGTTGTAATTATTAGCAATTTTTTGTGCGTTTTCTATAATATCACTTTCTGCATTGTTTTCTTCTTTAACTGGTGTTTCTTCTACAACTTCTTCTTGTTTAACAGTTTCTTGCATTTTGTATTCGTCGTAGTTGTTTTCTGGCTCTACATAATCACGCATCTTATCGCTAAATGTTTTGCGGTTTGTGTCGTCAGCATCTTGCTCTGGTTGATATTCGCTAAACTCTGCCTTTTCTTCTTCGGCTGGTTGGTCAACTTGACTAAATAGAGTTTGTTGTTCATAACCTGCTGGTTCTTCGTCGTTAAACACACTTTGTTCTAATTGGCTTACTGTTTTTTCGTCTTCTGCTTTAACCTCTTCGTTTGCAGTAAAAACATTTTCAGTAGGAATTTCGTTTGGTGTAACAACTTCTTCTTGTTTGATTTCTTCTTTTGCTTCTACATTCTTTTCTGGTGTAGTGTTTTCTACAACAAACTCACTGTTAGAATGAGATGCTAATTCGGTTCTTCCTAAGTTGGTGATAGAGTAGTAGTGGCGTCTTCCACCAATATCACTATCTTCCCAACGGCTAGTAATTAAACCGCGTTGTTCTAGTCTGCGCAATCCACTATAAAGGCTTGGTTGCTTAACAACTACTTGGTTGTTTGTTTCTTGTGCAATGTCGTCTATAATTTCCAAACCATATTTTTCGGATTTCGAGATTGATTTTAAAATTAGTAAATTTAAGTTGCCTAATTGCATAATAATATCCTCCGCTTTATTCCGGTGAGTTTATTTTAAACCATAACCTGTTTTTTGTCAAGACTTTTTTGTGTATTATGCACTAATAAGCCCTAATAATCGCGAAAAATAGCATAGTAATAATTATGCAGGTGCATAGTATAAAATTAACTTGCCAAATTTTTAAAATGTGATATACTTTATAAATTATAGGGGGTAGTGCAATGGTAGCCATTGATGCAATAATTCGTTCGAAACGCAAAACAATATCTTTAATGATATCACCACAGGGCAAACTAATTATAAAAGCGCCATTAAACTGCCCAATGGATTATATAACAAATGTGGTAAACAAAAGGCAAGATTGGATTATAAAAAACCAAACAAAAATTTTGCAACATACCACACTAAATCAAGACATAATAACATATAAAAAGGTTATGTTTTTAGGAAAGGTGTATAGGCTTGCCCTAGCCGATAACATTAAAAAACTTACGCTATATAATGATGCTTTATACATACCACTAAAAATGCCCAAAAATAAAATAAAGCCAAATATTATAAAATGGTATAAACAAACTGCCCAAAACCTTGCTAATCAGCGTGTTAGCCTTTATGCTAATATTATGCATCTCATACCCAAAAGTGTGTCAATAAACAACACAAAAACCAGTTGGGGCTTGTGCAATAACAAAAATGAGATAAAACTAAATTGGCGCATTGCTATGCTTCCACCCGAACTAATAGACTATATTGCAGTACACGAATTAGCGCATCTAAAAGAATTTAACCATTCTAAAAAATTTTGGCAAATAGTTATAAGCGTTTTGCCACAAACACAATCATATAAAAAAGAATTAAAAAAAGGGGACTACCTTTTACAACTTTTTAGGGGGTAGTTTAGTTTAAAAATTTTTATATGGGGTAGAGAAGTCTTAATATTTGGGGCAAAAAATGAGATAAAAACTGCCCTATTATTTTTTAGAACATACGAACAATTTTTAGGACACCATAAAGTGTTATTAGACAGACCAACTTTTTATAACAGGTCTGTTTTTTGCTTATATCACACAGAGTACACTATATATAATAGGCTATATTATAATAGGATTTTTCTATAAATTTAAGTGCGCTCAGACAGAATAACAGAATTTAGATGAATAACTACTCATTTAATTTTTTCACTCTGTCTCACAGAAGCATATATATAGCATATTATGTGTGATATAATGCGCTGAGACAGAGTGATATATAAATAGACGGGTGTAGAGTAGTGAAAAAAAACGAGCATTCTTAAACTCTTCGCAAAACACGAGTTTTGCGAAGAGTATATACTAAAAATAGCATATATATCTATTTTTGTCAACCTTTTTATAATTTTATATAAATTTGTATAAATATTTGTACATAAAAATTTTTAACTCTGGCTGACATCATTTTATATATCTAATTGTATATAGTACTATGCACAGTACATACTATGCAATGCGATTAGACAGAGTAAGTTTTTATATAAGGCATCACTACCCTACATTTTGTGTGATATTTATAAATTGTTAAAATGTTCTAAATTTGTTTTACATCATCAAAAATATTTGTTATAATAAATTAGTATATTTTAAGAGGTGCTTATGTCAGAAAGATATTATGATGAACAAAAACTTAGCACAACCGAAAAACAAAGGCAACTTCGTGCAGAACTACCTTATTTTTGTAGCGAGTTTTTTGTAGGAACAGAAAACCAAACTACCCCGCTTACCCAGTTAAACTACGCATACGACTTGCGTATTTTCTTCGACTTTTTAGTTAAGAAGATTCCCGAATTTCAGGGAAAGCGCATTAAACAGTTTGACTTTATGGACCTTAACAATGTTACAGCCACTCATATAGAGTTGTTTTTAGACTACTTAAACGCATACGAATTTAATGGCAAAACCTATCAAAACAACGAAAAAGCAAAGGCACGCAAGTTATCTACAATACGCTCGTTTTTTAAGTACTTTTATCGTAAGGAAAAAATCAACGCAAATGTTACCGAAAAAGTACCTATGCCAAAACTACACGAAAAAAATATTGTACATCTAGAAGCAAACGAGGTTGTAGATTTGCTAGATTTAGCCGAAACTGGCTATGCCTTAACACCAACACAGCAGGCCTTTCACGAACACACCGAAGCCCGTGATTTTGCTATAATTACCCTACTTTTAGGCACAGGCATTCGTGTTAGCGAATGTGTGGGCTTAGATGTAGATGACATAGATTTTAGCATAAATGGCTTTAAAATTGTGCGTAAAGGTGGCGCACGCGTTGTGTTATATTTTGGTGATGAAGTTGCTAGTGCTCTTAAAAAGTATTTAAAAGTTAGGGCCGAGATTAAAGATTTGCCCGAAGACGAACACGCTTTGTTTTTATCACTACAAAAAAAGCGTATATCAACACGCGCCGTGCAGAACTTAGTTAAAAAATATAGTTCTATCGCTACCCCACTTAAAAAGATTAGTCCACACAAACTACGCAGCACTTATGGTACAAACCTATATAAAGAAACACAAGATATTTATGTTGTTGCCGATGTTTTAGGGCATAAAGACATAAACACAACCAAAAAACACTATGCCGCTATGTCCGATGATATACGCCGTGCAGCCGCAAATAAGGTAAAATTAAGAGAAGAAAATTAAAAATTAGAACAAAATATTCGAACAAATGTTTGACAACTACCCCATTTTTTGATATAATGAGTTATCAAAATAAATATTAGGAGGGCAAAAAATGGCAAAAGCAATAGAAGAAAAAACCGCACGCTTGTACGATTATATTAAGCAATATCAGGCAGACAAAGGTTTTCCACCTTCTGTAAGAGAAATGTGCTCGGCAATGCACCTAAACTCTACTTCAACTATCACCTACTATTTAAATCACCTAGAAAAACAAGGGCTTATTCGTCGTGGCGCTTTTAAAAATAGGGCTATTGAAATTGTAAACAGGGCTATTCCTAGTGATAACATACAAAACTTAGAGTTTATACGCAGTTATATTCCTGTGCCAATTTTAGGTAAAATTACTGCTGGTCAGCCTATTTTAGCAGTCGAAAATTATGAAGAAGTTTTTTATATGCCATCAGGTTTATTTAGGGGTGACGACTTATTTATGCTAACTGTATCGGGCGAAAGTATGATAGATGCTGGCATTATGGACGGCGACAAAGTTGTTATACACAAACAAGATACTGCCGAAAATGGCGAAATTGTTGCCGCTTTAATTGAAGATAGCGCAACAATAAAACGCTTTTATAAAGAACAAGGCCATTACAGGCTTCAACCCGAAAACCCTACTATGTCGCCTATCATTGTAGATAGAGTTACAATTATTGGTAAGGTGGTTGGCTTGATACGCAATATGTAAAACAAAAAACACATTTTAAATGTGTTTTTTATATTTTTTATAAAATTGCACTAGTTCAGCCAACTTTTGCTGGGCTTGTTTATCTACATCTACCCACTCGCAATCCATATGTTTAAACCAAGTTATTTGGCGTTTTGCATAGTTGCGAGAATTTTGTTTTATATCTAAAATCGCTTGTTCTAGTGTTGTTTCGTTGTTTAAATATTTGCAAATTTCTTTATAGCCTATGGCTTGCATACATTGTGCGTCATCTTTTACGCCTAGTTCGTGCAAAGTTTTTACTTCGTTAACTAGCCCATTATCTATCATCAAATCTACCCTACTATCAATGTTTTTGTACATTTTAGCACGGTCTTTAAACAAGCATAAATGCTTTATATTATATTGTAGTTTTGTGGTTTCTTGCGTGTTATTAAAAGTATAATTTTTTATAAGACTTTCGATATACAAACCAGTTCCGCCAACAACCACGGGCAAATTACCCCTTTGCCAAATCTGTTGTATCACCTTTTTGGCATCATTTACATACTGATATACATTATAACTTTCAAAAGGCGAAACAATATCAATCATATAGTGCGGACACACAGAAAGTTCTTGCTTTGTTACCTTAGAAGTGCCCACATCTAAACTTTTGTAAATCTGCATAGAATCCGCCGAAACTATTTCTATATT
>CADAJB010000001.1 GCA_902788085.1 uncultured Eubacteriales bacterium | reverse complement strand
TATCCGTTTTGTTGGCTGGTTAAGAGAGAATAAAAAACACTCTAACTTTTTCAAGTTAAAGTGTTAATTATTTGGCTAGTTTCAAAAGTCAGTGACTATGAAAAATGGTTTTTTATTTTTATTTTGCGCTGATTACATAAATTGTGCGCATAGCACCTGTCGAAGATTTAACTTGTTCGGCATTTACATTATATGCACTTAGTTTTGTATTAATAAACAATTCGTTGTAACCAAGTTCAAAATCTAACCCAGTTATACCCAACCCCTGCATAACATACAACAAATTATTTAATTGCGTAGAGTTTTCGATATATAAATCTACTGTTGTAGAATTGTATGTTAGTGTTGTGTTTTTATAATAACTAAACTCTTGTTCGGATGTATCTGTTTTTGGTGAAAGTTCTTGATGTTCGTTATTTTGTATCATTGCATCTGTTACTAAATAATATGTGTGTGCAAGATATTCGGTATATTTCGTTTTGCCTGAATTGTGTACACTATAATCGCCCCAAGTTACATCTATAGTGTACCACTCTTTGCCTTCTACTTCACTATTTAAATCAAGTGCCACTTTGTTCCAAGCGTGATTACCGCCCCCTGCTGTACCAGATACTTTATATATAGTTATATTCTCTATGCTAGCAAGCATAACCATAGTTTTAGATATTCCATCACAAACAGCTTGCCCGTCGTCAAATAACACACCTTCTATATAAAAACCATCATATTTAGAAAGTTCAGATTGCGCGCCTGTACCTTCACTACCCTCTAACTTTTCGGTTAAGTTTAATAGGTTATAGTCGTATTTAACAGTGTAAGATAGCCAGTCATAAATAGCATTTAGTTTTTGAAGTTCGGTCATATCGGTGGCAACAATATCTTTTAATATTTCTTTGCCTTGTTCATATACTGCGCGTGCAGGGCTGTTTTGTGAGGTAAACACAGGCTTATACCCATTTTGTAAAGCAACATATAATTGGTCGCTATTAAACACAACCAAAGATTTAGCCCTTGTGTTTATTAAAAAGTCATCAAAATCGTCTGCTCGTTTTTCGTATTCACCCGCATAAGATAAAGGCTTTACGCTAGTGTCTTGTGTTACATCCACATTTCCACTTGCAGCAATACTTGGTGTGTTTGGGTGTTTAAAAGTTGTTTTTAATGTTATTAAATCCCCTAATATCGAAACTTGATAAGATATAGATTTAATCTCATCGTATAAGTCCATTTGGTCGTATATTTCGTTACTAATAACATTTATATTAGTGCCCAAATAACTTATATAAAAATTAATGTCTTCTATGCGGTAGTATAATACATAAAACAACAAACTTTTTAGTTCTGCTACACTATCTGCACACAAGTCAAAAGCAGTATTCATATACTCTAAGTTAGTTGTTTGCATATTTGCCTTGCTGGTATTACGCAAGTATGTTACACCATTAGAATATGGCGAATCGTAGTTATAACTATTGCCCGAAATTGCCTGAACAAATAATGGTGTTATGTTACCAACACTTAAAAGCCCGCTTGTTGTTAAATTGATAGTATTGTTTGTAGTTTCTAGTGTTTTACCTTCTGTTGTTGCAACTATATATTTGCTAGCACCATCTACACTTTTCCAACTTAACACATCACCCACAACTTTTAAATTTGTTGGGCTTTGCAAATACCCTGCTTTTTCAAAGTTTATTGCATCAGAGTAAGCACTTGGTTTAAACTCTTCTAAGTTCTCGGCAAAAGCACTTACACTTAAAGTATATTGACCACCTTGTGTTATTTTATCTGTAAAGTTAGATGTTGTAGTTGTAGATTTGATGTAAATAACACTGCTATTAACCGAGTTTTCTAGTTTTAATAGGTAAAAACTTGCACCGCTTACGCCCTGCCAACTAGCAATATATTTTCGGTTTTCGGTACTTAAAGTCAAGTTTGTTGGTGCAGAAAGTGGCGTATCTCCAACGGTAAATGTAAAGTCACTAGAATATTCCGAATCGTTATAAAATAAGCTCTTAGAAAAAGCCTTTACTTTTACAGTATAAGTTCCGCTATCTTTTATATACTGCGCAACATCAATACTATTTTGTTCGGTAATAATTTTATCTTCGTTTAAAATAACTTCATATTTTGAAGCATTAGATTGGTTTTCCCACTCTATTATATAGCCATTCATAGTTAAAGTAGGCGCTGAAAGCGTAAATAGGCAACCACTAAAACCAATTAAAACTACAAAAACAAATGCTAATAACCCTAAATGTTTTAATATTTTTTTCATAAACTCCTCTTTTAATCAACCATCATACCATACCAAACCATACTCCAACTTGGTGGAAATTCTTGCCCTTGTGCAATAACTTGGACTACTTCTATTTGTATAGTTGCAACCAAACTTCTACCTGCCCAATCACCTTCTAGGGCTGGGTCGGCATTAATTTGAAAAGCGTCAAACAAAGTTTCGGTTTGATTTGGCTGTAATTCTTTTAAGTAATAAGCAAAACCTGCGGTGCTATCTAACCACCATTTATCGTTGTTTGTATTACAAGTAACAGATAAATCTTCAATTCTGTTTTCTGGCGTATAATATGCATACATCTCGTAATCTAATTTTACAAAAAACCTAACATACAAACTAGCATTTGTGTTGTTTTTTACAGTAGGTTTTGCTGGCAAATCAGTATTTAAGCGTGCTTCGGTTATATTTAACCGCGTTGTTGCTACTTGTTCGTCAAAGTGGAACACCACATCACCGTCAACATCTGCTGTTTTTTGCCCAGAGTTTTTGGTTAATATATATGCAATATATATACCCGATGCAATAATTGCCATTATTAATAGTATTATAACAAGTGTGGTTATTATACCTTTGTGGCTTGGTGTTGTTGTAATTGTTATGCCTGCATCAAACTGATTTAAGATATTGCGTATTTTTTTGTGTGGATAAAAATAAAGTAGATCTGCAATATTCTGGTCAAATATATTTTTTACACTTTTATAACTAATATCACCCTTAATTATAGGTTTTTTTACACTTTTTATTAGTTTTTTTGCTTGCAATACATTCTTTTTATAGTCTTTAACTAATTGTTTATCGCTTTTAAAAGTTACTTTTTTAGCAGGTGCTTCGTCTATAAAAACAGTAGCTGTTTGCTTTCGAGAAAGCAACTCTTCTAAACTTTTTTCGGGCTTTTGCTGTGGTGGAACTTGCTGATTTTTGTTCACCATATTCTGTGGCATTTTAGGTGGTAAATTGTTAGGAATATTCTTTAAATTAGAAGGTAATTTTTTTGGCAAATTTTTAGGCACTTGATTTTGCTGATTAAAATTATTAATGCTGTTGTCATTTTCCATATAATCTACCCCCTTTTATATATTTTGCGAATAGTTTATTAATAAAATTAGATATTTAAACAAAACATTTTTACATTGTAATTATATAAATTATTTATAAAAAAGACAAGCAAAAACTAGTGCTTTATAATATTTTATATAAAAACAGTAGTTATAAACACAAAACAAAAAAAACAACATACAAAGTATGCTGTTTTTATAATAGTGTAAACTATTTAATAATTTTAGTAACTACACCACTACCAACTGTACGGCCACCTTCACGGATAGCAAAACGAAGTTGTTCGTCGATAGCAACTGGCTTGTCTAGTTCTACAATCATATCTACTGTGTCACCAGGCATAACAATTTCTACGCCTTCTGGTAGTGTAATTCCACCAGTTACGTCTGTTGTACGGAAGTAGAATTGTGGGCGGTAACCTGTAACGAATGGAGTACTACGACCACCTTCTTCTTTCTTCAATACATATACGTGGCATTGGAATTGTGTGTGAGGAGTAATTGTTCCAGGAGCACACAAAACTTGTCCGCGTTCTACTTCTTTACGGTCGATACCACGAAGTAATGCACCAATGTTGTAACCAGCAACTGCTGTGTCACGGTTTTCGTGGAATGTTTCGATAGAAGTTACAACTGTTGATTTTGTAGGACGAAGACCAACGATTTCTACTGTAGAACCAGCTTTAATTTGACCGCGTTCAATACGACCAGTTACAACTGTACCACGACCAGGAATTGTGTTTACACCTTCGATAGACATCAAGAATGGTTTGTCTAGGTCACGAGCAGGGTCTGCGAAGTATGTGTCTAGTGCGTTTAATAATTCGTCAATACATTTTGTGTCTGGGCCATCAATGTTACCAGCTTTAGCGGCTTCTAGTGCTTTTAATGCACTACCACAAATCATAGGTGTGTTGTCACCATCAAAACCATATTTGTTTAATAGGTCTCTTAATTCCATTTCAACTAATTCTAGCATGTCAGCACGGTCAGCTTCTGGAAGTTGATCTACTTTGTTAATAAATACAACAATGCTAGGAACACCAACTTGACGAGCAAGTAGAATGTGTTCTTTTGTTTGTGTCATAACACCGTCTGTTGCCGCAACAACAAGGATAGCACCATCCATTTGTGCAGCACCAGAAATCATGTTTTTAATAAAGTCTGCGTGTCCTGGGCAGTCTACGTGTGCGTAGCTACGCTTTGCAGTTTCGTACACAACGTGACTTGTGTTAATTGTAATACCTCTTGCTCTTTCTTCTGGAGCGTTGTCGATTTGGTCGTAGTCTTTAGCTTCCGACAAACCGCGTGCAGCTTGCAATTCACAGATTGCAGCTGTTAATGTTGTTTTACCGTGGTCAACGTGACCAATAGTACCAACGTTAAATTTTACTTTACTTTCGTCTATTTTAAAACTCATAATAAATATCTCCTTAATGATTTTTTACTGTTTTAGGCTGCTTTGTTTCGTTCGCCTATAATTTTATCAGCTACGAATTTAGGCACTTCGTCGTAACGCTCTAAATCCATAGTAAATATACCACGACCTTGTGTTAAACTACGAAGGTCTGTCGCATAACCGAACATTTCGGCTAACGGAACAAACGCATTGATGGTCTGTTGACCATTCTTTAATTCCATATCTGCTAACTGCCCTCTACGGCGGTTAATATCACCCATTACATCACCTAAGTATTCCTCAGGGGTGATTACTTGAACTTTCATAATAGGTTCAAGCAATACTGGGTTGGCGCTTTTAGCACCATCTTTAAATGCCATACTACCAGCAATTTTAAACGCCATTTCACTAGAGTCGACATCGTGGAAACTACCATCTACCAAGGTTACTTTAAAGTCCACGGTTTCGTATCCAGCTAATACACCGTTATGCCTTGCCTCTTCAATACCAGCATTTACAGGTGGAATAAATTCTTTAGGAATAGCACCACCAACAATTTTGTTTTCGAACACAAAGCCTGCGCCTGGTTCTAGTGGTTCCATTTCTATAATACAGTGACCATATTGACCTTTACCACCACTTTGACGAACAAACTTGCCTTCTTGGCGAACTTTGTTGCGGATTGTTTCGCGGTAAGATACTTGTGGTTTACCGATGTTTGCATCTACATTAAACTCACGACGCAAACGGTCGCAGTAGATATCTAGTTGCAACTCACCAATACCAGCCATAATTGTTTGACCAGTTTCTGGGTCGGTATATGTGCGGAATGATGGGTCTTCTTCGGCAAATTTTAGAAGAGCCTGAATCATTTTTTCTTGGTCTTGTTTTGTTTTTGGTTCGATAGCAATTTTAATAACTGGCTCTGGGAATTCTATACCTTTTAATATAACAGGCTTGCTTTCATCACATAATGTATCACCTGTTGTGGTATCTTTTAAACCAACAACTGCGGCAATATCACCAGTGCGAACTTCTGGAATTTCAATACGCTGGTTAGAGTGCATACGAACCAAACGAGCAACACGCTCTTTTTTATCTTTTGTGGTGTTGTAAACATAACTACCACTTTCTAGTTTACCACTATATACACGAATAAATGTTAATCTACCAAATTGGTCGGTAGCAACCTTAAATGCTAATGCACTAAATGGTTCGTCGTCGCTAGGTTTTCTAACAACTTCTTCACCTGTTTTTAATGAAACACCTTCGGCTGGCTCGATATCAACTGGGCTTGGTAGATAATCTACAATTGCATCTAGTAATTTTTGAACACCTTTGTTGCGGTAACTACTACCACATACAACTGGGTTTAATTTTAATTCTAGAGTACCTTTACGAAGACCTTTTTTAATTTCTTCCTTAGTTAATGTTTCGCCGTTTAAGAATTTTTCTAACAACGCATCATCAACTTCGGCAACTGCTTCTACCATTTTGTCGTGATATTCTTGTGCTAGTGCTTTCATATCTTCTGGGATATCTTGCACTCTCATATCTTTTCCTTCGTCGTCTAGGTAAATTACAGCGTTCATTTCTACAAGGTCGATAATACCTTTAAAGTCTTCTGCTTTACCAATAGGCAACTGAATAGCTACTGGGTGTGCCTCGGAAAGTTTGGCCCCCATCATTTCTACGGCTCTTAAAAAGTCTGCGCCTTGCGAGTCCATCTTGTTGATGTAAGCAATACGAGGAACTTTATATTCGTTAGCCTGACGCCATACATTTTCGGTTTGAGGTTGAACACCGTTGCGGGCACAGAAAACCGTAACTGCACCGTCTAATACTTTTAAACTACGCTTAACTTCTATTGTAAAGTCAACGTGGCCTGGTGTATCTATAATGTTGATTTGGCAACCTTTCCAAGATGTAGTTGTAGCGGCACTAGTTATTGTAATACCACGCTCTTGCTCCTGAACCATCCAGTCCATAGTAGCCTGACCATCTTGAACTTCACCAAGTTTATGTGTTTTTCCGGTATAGTATAATATACGCTCGGTAGTTGTTGTTTTACCAGCATCTACATGCGCCATAATACCAATATTGCGGACTTTATCTAGCGGAATAGTTCTTGCCATTTTTATCTCCCTTTTTTATGTTAAATTACCACTTAAAGTGTGCAAACGCTTTGTTTGCTTCTGCCATACGGTGAACATCTTCTTTCTTCTTAACTGCTCCACCAGTGTTGTTGTATGCATCTACAAGCTCGGCACCCAACCTTTCGGCCATAGTGCGTTCGCCTCTCTTTTTAGAATACAATACAAGCCAACGAATAGCTAATGTTTGTTTACGAGCTGGACTAACTTCGGTTGGAACTTGGTAAGTAGCACCACCAAGTTTTCTTGACTTTGTTTCAACTTCGGGCATAATGTTGCCTAAAGATTTTTCAAAAGCCACCATACTGTCTTCGCCAGTTTTTTCTGCTAATGTACTAAGTGCAGAATACACAATGTTTTGTGCAATGCCTTTTTTACCTTTCAACATTACTTGATTAATAAGTTTTGCTAATACTGTGCTACCAAATTTTGGGTCTGGCAAAACTTCGCGTACTGTTGCAGAATTTCTTCTTGACATAATTTGCCTCCTTATTAGATTTTATATCCCATATATCGGGTTTGAATTTTGTTTCTTTAATTAATTATAATATAGGGATTAATTATTTACCCTTTTTTGCACCGTATTTACTGCGCCCTTGTTGACGCTTTGCGGTACCTGCTGTATCTAATACACCACGAACAATGTGATAACGCACACCGACAAGGTCTTTAACACGACCACCGCGTACTAATACAACACTGTGCTCTTGCAAGTTGTGGCCTTCGCCCGGAATGTACACCGTACTTTCACTACCATTACTTAAACGAACCTTTGCAACTTTACGAAGTGCAGAGTTAGGCTTTTTAGGTGTAGTAGTTGTAACGCTAAGACACACACCCCTCTTTTCGGGGCAAGAATCTAACAAAGGTGATTTAGATTTTTTAGTATTTCTTTTTCTACCCTTGCGCACTAATTGGTTAATTGTAGGCATTATTACCCTCCTTATAAAATTTAAAAATGAATTTATCAACCCTATAAAATTCATACCGATATATTTTAACTAACAGAATAGCAAACTGTTTAAAGTGGAATTCATCTGCTAAGTATTAATCAAAAGTGTATCCTAATTATAGTGCCACCAAACACCGTGCGGCAACACTATAACGCCGGCAAATGCCGATTTAGTAAAAAATTGCTACAAAACATATGTTTGTAACGGGTATATTCTATCAAATTTAGCAAACTATGTCAACACAATTTTAGAATTTTTTTATATTTTAGATACATTTTGTTTTTTACACACTGCATTAATATTCAAATTATACACTTTATACAATTAGAACATATAAACCAACTTGCGATTTTTAGGGAGTTTTCCACCAAAATTATGCACTTTTCCACAATGAATATTTATAAAATTAAGTGAATTTTTATGTTTTTTGTGCATTTTTAACCAAAATGATGAATATTTTTGCAAGTTATCCACAATAAAAAAAGATAAATTGCTAAAATTTACCTTTATTATTGTTTAAATATGACAACGCATTAAATTATGCCAAAACTACTAACGACACTATAAAACTAGCAATACACAACACACCACAAAGAGGTATTGTAACAAGGTTTGCACCTTTTTTTGTAAACCTTTTTAAAATGTAAGATAACAACATACCAAAAAGTGCAACAATCATACATATACAAACATATAGTGATGTTAAGTTTGCTAAGAATACAGTTCCACCAAAATAGAATATATCAGCAATACCCAAAATCATAAAGTTAAACAAGCACGAGCCTATTATGTTACCATAAGCCGAGTTGTAGTTCCCCATTCTTACTAAGGTGAAACTTCCTACAATTTCGGGCATACCAGTTGCCACCCCTAAAAACAAGGTTCCGGCTAATCCCTTATTTAAACCATATTCGTTAGCAATGCTATTAGACAAAAATGTTATTGCCACAGATACACCTATTAACAAAACCGAGCAAATAACAAATTTGATAATTACAGGTTTTAGGGCGTGCTTTGGTGTATCTTCTTTTACATTTATATGCTCACCTGCTCTAACCTGTTCGGTATCTTTTGTTGTATGTGTAGTAAATATAGCAACTAAATAAAGCACAACACAAAAAATTGTTAAAACATTTATGTTTATATATGGTATAGTAAGCGAAACGCCTGCAAACACACCAAGCAAAATCTGTATTATAATTAATGCGGTTATAACCATACAATACAAAACAAATTTTGCGTTGTCTTTTGATATTTTGGTCTTTTTAACAGTTTTTGCAAATATTAGCATTATAACACCAATTATGCACATATCAAAAATGTTAGAACCAAATATATCGCCTTGCACCAACTCTGGCTCGCCTAAAAGTGAACTTGTTATGCTTGTAACCAATTCGGGCAAACTGGTTATACCTGCTAAAACTATTCCGCCCATTAAAGCACCCGATACTTTTGTGCGTTTTTCAATAACATCGGTGTATGTTGCCACTTTGTTAGACAAAAACACAACCAGCCCTAGTGCCACCGCATATATAATAAAAAGCCACCACATAAGCCTACTCCTTAAATTAGTAAAACCATTATAACATAGTTACTGTTTTTTGCCTAATATATTTCCTAATGTTTCTAAAAATTTATCATCTATAAATTCGGGCTTTCTATTTTTTGCACCATATATTTTTATGCCCTGCTGTGATTTATATGTTACTGTTTTTATGCATTTTCGTTTAACCAAAACACCGTTTTTATAATATTCTAAAAATGCTTTTACTTTATATCCGGGTTTTGCGATCTTTTTATAAAACCATTCATCACTATACTCTACTTGTTTTATATACTCCCCGCCCGTATCTACAATAATTTTATCATTTGGGGGCGGAATTGTAGATATAACTTGTGACACTCTTTTTATTTTTACATTTTGCGAATAGTTTTGCCCATAAACCTCTACTATTACCTTATCTTCTAAACAACAAACTCTTAAATAGATTGGCGTATCAAACTGATTTGTAAAGCGTAAATCACTTGTGCCATAGTTTACCATAGCATCAAAACCTAGGTCTATATAACTACTTGGTAAACTATGGCTATGCACCTCGTCTATTTGCACACCTGCTAAAAGTAAGGCATTATATAGTGTTGTGCTTGCCTGACACACTCCGCCACCAACTGCGTCTATATATTCGCCGTCTAAAATCATATGTGCCTGTCTATACCCTGCACTTTCGGTGCGTTTGCCTGTTGTTTGGTTAAAAGATATAGTTTGCTTTGGCAGGACTTTTAAACCATTAAAGTTTTTTAAAGCAAGTTTTATATTTGTTTTTCTGTCTATTGTAGAATGCTGATAGCTTGTACTAAAACTAGACAAAAGTTGGGTTTGTTTTATTAATTCATCATAATATACGGCTGGCAGAAGTTTTTTAGGTTTTAAGTTTAATACTATGCAATCCGTTTTATGCATAGCACTTAAAATATTATGTAACACTTCGTTTTTGTTTAGTTTATACCCCACTTGTTCGTGGGTTACAATAAAGCAAGGTGTTGTGTTTGCACTAAAAGTTAAGGTTGCGTCAACTGGGGGCTTATCGATACTTTTTACTACACCACTAAAAAAATCTTGCCAACCAAAAAACATATAACTAAAAGCATCTTCTATTGGTATTTTATTTTTCACCATAAACTCTATTGTTTTAGCGCGTTGTAAATGCGAACCTATACGATTGTTTTTTTGAAGTCCGCGCTGTTGTAAAAAGTTATAAACCTTTGGTAAATAGTTGTTACTATTATATATAAAACTACGCCCATTATAGTTTAAAGTAATGCAAATATTAGGCACTTCTTGGGTTTTTATGTCCGCAGCCCTTGCAACCGACATTTGCCCAAAGCCACAAAACACACATAAAACTATGCACAAAATAGCAGAAGTGCATAATATGCATAGTATTAAATTATAACCCTTATGTTTTAAGTGCATAATACCCCGCAACAAATAAAAAACTACACATTATTTTGTGTAGTCTATTATAATTTATACTAATACTATGCAGCACTGTTTTTAGTCTTGTTTTGTGCTTGACTTTTTAATATTTGTTGTTTTAATGCAACCAACCCACTTGTAGTTGCCGGCATTGCTTGCAAGGCTTGTTCAGCAAAATCAGCACTTATAATTTCTTGTGTTAAAAGTGTAAGTATTTGCTCTTTTCTAAACTGTGCAATTTGCAACTGTGTATTAATTGGCAATAGCATAACCATACTGCCTATAACAAACTTGTTAAGCAACGCAAAATCGGTTGTTTTGTTTAGTATCAACTTTTTGCTAACCAACCTATACCACTTATCTGCCACTGCTTCCATATCGGCAATAGTTGTAAAGTCTTCTTTAAAGTTTTCTAAAAAGTCTAACATATCCTCTCGACTTATAAAAAAACTTTCTAACTTTTTTCGGGTTAATAAAATGGTATTTGGTAGTTCCATTGCCTTTATGCCTTCTATGGCATGAAAAGTGCACCCTTTAAAACCTGCATCTAGGTTATATAACTGCCCCGCTAGTTTGCTACGCATTAGCGAAACGCGATTACCATACAGACCTTTACCAAAAATAAACTTTTCAAAAAAGTACCCACAAGTAATAGCATAGTCTAAATGTTGCATTGCTTGCAAACTAGTGAATTCTTTTTTAATCACAAGCCCACCTCGCTTTTTTAAACATCTAAATTAAATTTGCTAGCCTTAGCCGCCTTTTTGTTTGTAGGCAACACAGCATCAACAAGCAATACGATGTTGTTTTTGTTGTCATCTTTTACATTGGCAAACGATGACGCTGGGTCAACTTCGCCATTATACTCGATAGCACAACGGCAATAAACCTCTAAATATTCCTTGGCACTAATAAATGCTTCTTCTACTGTTGCACCTTCTGTACAAATATTAATGTCTTGCAAAACTATGGTATAACCATTGCCTGCATCATCTTTGTACAAAACTGCTGGGAATATGTATTGTTGCATTTTAAAACTCTCCTAAATTTTCTTTAAAAAATTTTAACACAATACCAAATTTTTGTAAACTAAATAAAATAACTAATAATACAAAAATGTTAAATTTAGTGCAATCATCATAATATGCATAAGTATCCACAATATATTTAACGCCCTAGACATATTAGCAATGGCACTTGGTTGACGCTTACGCTTAAAGTGTTTTAATGTTTTTTGGTTTAAAACTAACGCGGCTATACCCAACCCAATACCCAAAACATTAACAACATTAAACCAAAGCGACACGCCCATATGTATAATTGGTGTTAAAATTAGTGATAGCACAAAAAGACCTAAAACACCAAAACTAATATAAAACGAAAGGCGTGCCCAGCGTTCATCTAGTGTTACGGTTAGTTCTTCTTTTTTTTGCTTACTATCTAAATAATCAAAATACCCCATTTTTCACCTCGGTTTAAGTATATAAAATATAAAACAATTTTGCAAACGATTTAAACAACTTAACACTATTTTGCACATTTTTTTAAACTATATTATATACTGATAAAAGCAAGGGCCTTACATAACTTTTAGTTATGAAAATTTAGGAGGAATTTTTATGTGCGTTCAAAAACACCCTTGTAAGTATAAATGCTATCAAAATTATATGGCTTTATATAGGCAGTTCCCTATTATGCCAAATAACAACAATCAAAATAACGAATGCTGGTGCAAACCTGCAAAAGAAAATTGTGGCTGTTTTAAAAATTTATTTTATCAACCCCAACAAAATAATTGTTTAAATAAAAACAAATATAGTTTTTGCTTGCAAGGCACAATAAAATTTGACGGCTTTTGCTAAAAAAATCACCTCTTTTTAGGGGTGATTATTTATTTATATATTTAGAAACTATGTCTAATAGCGTCGCTCTTTGGTTTAATTCGGGTGCTATGCAACAGATATTTAACAAATGCTCTAAAATTTGGCTAAACTGGTTTTTAGGAAGTTTTGGAAAAACCGAAATTAAATCGTTGCCATTTATTGCTAAATCGCCTATCTTTAATGGCACATTACTAACTATCATTAAGTTTTTTAACACTTTAAGGTCTTGTGCATTGCTTGTTATGTTGGTTAAGCCAATTATATCGTCTATTATATCAATATTCTTTTGAATAAACATTCGTTTTTGGTCGGTGCTGGCAAACCCACCCACTACATCTAAAAAGCCAAGTATTATACGGGTGTATTTTAGCACATCTTTTTTGTTAAAAGATAACCCGCTAGCACCTAATAAAAGTGCTATGCTTTTAGATTCAATTTTTATGCCAACGGCACGCAAAAAGTCTATGCAAAACGCACAAATACGATAACCCGCTGTGCTTTGTTGCAACATTTCAAACCAGTTGCCCACAAGTTTTGGATTGGTTATGTTGTATTGTTTAAATAAATCGTTAAAAACATATTTCCACGCACCAAGACTGGTTAAATACTTAACACCCTTAATGTGTGCATCTACTGCCCCAACGCTTGCATATTTATAGTCAGCAAATAATATACTTGTTATTTCTTTACTAAAACGCTCTTTTGATATGTCTTTTAAGTTGTCTATCATACTTTTTGCCATATCAAAACTTTGCTTGTTTATTTTAAAATTTAGTTCACAAGCAATACGCACCAGTCTTAACATTCTTAACCCATCACTTGCAAAAACAAACTCGGGTGTTTCAACCGTGCGCAAAGTTTTTTGTCTTGTGTCTTTAACGCCATTATAAAAATCTATTATGCTTTCGCTTTTTATATCATAGTATATTGCATTAGCGGTAAAATCTCGCCTGCGGGCATCTTGGGTGATATCACGCACAAACTCTACCTTATTTGGCGAATGCTTGCCACCCGGTAAATAATTCTCGGCCCTAAATGTTGTATATTCGTACACTTCGTCATTATGCTTAGAATGAAAGTGCATAGTACCCAGTTTTTTGTTGACAATTTCTATATTATATAGGTTTTTGGGCACAAACTCTAACACTTCGGCTGGTGTTGCCGTTCCGCATAGGTCTATATCTGTTTCGCAAAACCCTAAAATTGCATTACGAACATACCCCCCTACTATATATAGTGGGTGGCCATTTTCGTTAAAAACATTAGATAATTCTATTAAATTTTTACTTACTTTTATTTTCATAATAAAAAGTATAGCATTTAAACAACCCTTTGGCAAACAAAATTAATAAAATGTTAATAAGTGCATCAAACTAAATATTTCTCTTAAAGCCTGTATGTGTCTGTTTACAAACTTAAATAAAACCGCACGCTCGTCTTCTTTATTTAAGTTTTGCATTCCATCTGTTAAGATGTCAATTATTTGCAGGTCGCCATCTAAAAACTTTTTAAAGTTTAAATTTGAATTAAAACGATTATAAAAAACAGGGTTATCTTCTAAACTTGTATCTATATATGGGTATTGTTCCACTAGTTTTTTTAGTTCGTTTTCGCTTTTTATTGCCAACCCTTGCAAATATTGCTTAATATTTACATTTTGCGCATAGTTTGATAGATTTTTAAGCAGTTCCACTTCTTGATTATATAAGTTAAAAACATTACTATTTATAGGTTGTTTGTCATTATTTCCCACAGATAAGGTATTTGCCTTATCTATTTTTGCATAAGATTGCACCATATTTTTTATACTTTCGTTAGTTGGTATTGCATCATCGTTATATAACATCACTTCCCCCTTAACAATATTTATATGTAAAGGTAAAAATTTTGGTTAAAACAAAAAATAAAAAGACAATCATTTATGTTTGCCTTTTAAATAAAAATAAGTTTTAAACAATTATTGCTACCACACAAAAACAAAAACTTAAAAAGTATTAACAAATATAGTTAAAGTAAAAACAGAAATCGTAAACAGTTAAATTTCTCGGCGTTCGTTTAAAGCCTTGCCAAGTGTTACTTCGTCAACATATTCTAGTTCGGTGCCCATACTAACACCTTGCGCAATACGGCTAACCTTAACACCAAGCGGTTTTAACAGTTTAGATATGTATATAGCAGTTGCCTCACCTTCTACTGTTGGCGGGGTTGCCATTATCACTTCGCTAACATCATCGCCCGAAACACGCGCAAGCAACTCTTTTATGCGTATATCTTCGGCTGTTTTGCCTTCCATTGGGCTTAACAAACCGTGCAATACATGATATGTTCCATTATATTCGCGTACTTTTTCAAAAGCCAAAATATCTTTTGGTTCGGCAACCACACAAACTAACTTTCGGTCGCCTTTTTTACATACTTCGCAAATATCACTATCTGTAAAGTTGCCACATACACTACAATATTTTACTAGCCTTTTGGCTTCTAACAAAGCACTAGCAAAATCTTGCACTCCTTGCATATCTTTATTAATTATGCTATATGCATACCTTGTGGCTGTTTTTCTACCCACACCTGGCAAATGCGAAAACTCGGCTATTAATTTTTCGATAGGTAAAATAAAATTTTTCAACTAAAACATTCCCCCTGGAATATTTGGCATAATTTTTTGTGCTAATTCGTCTATTTGACGGTTTGCATCATTTATGCACGCCATAATTAAATCTTCTAACATTTCTACATCTTCGGGGTCAACTGCTTCGGGTTTTATATTAAGTGCAACAATTTCGCGTTTACCGTTCATTTTTACTTCTACCATTCCGCCCCCGCTAGATGCATTAACAACCGAGTTTTCGAGTGCTTCTTTATCTTTTTCCATTTGTTCTTGCAACTTTTGTGCTTGACGGATAAGTTGTTGCATATTTCCGCCGCCACCAAAACCATTAAAACCTGCCATAATAATTAATCTCCTAATTCTATTTTTGTGTTATAACCTAATATTTCATAAATTTTAGATAACTTTTCGTTAAGTTTATCTTGTGGTGATTGGGCTAACACTACCCTTATATTATAATTATACCCAAGTTGATTAAAACTTGCAACCAAATCTTTATTGTTTTGCAATATATCAAATATATTTTGCTGATAAACCGCTATTATAAACTGATTAGAGTTTACACTTACTTTATCTAAGTTTATACACATAGAATGAAGTTCGTACAACTGCTTTTCTTTTAAACAATGCAAAACCTTACCCCAAATTGTGCGCGGGGTTTCTTGTGTTTTTAATTCTTTATGTTTATATGCATTAATCAGTTTTTTTTTACTTCTTCGTCAAGTAACCCTAACGCAGTTGTTTCTATTAATAATTGTGGGTTTGTTGCATACTTTAACTCGGTTTCTATTTTGCTAAATGCTTGTAATGCCTTATTAATCTTTAATGTACTAACACCGCTTGCTAGTTCCGCCATTTTATCTAATAGTTCGGGCTTATAGTCTATAAGTCCACTATCTTTTCCACAAGATTTTATAACCAACAAATCGCGAAAACCTTTTGTTAAGTCACTAGATATTACAGATAGGTTTTTACCCATAGCCACAACTTTATTAAACTCGACAAAAAACTTTTGTATATCTTGATTTAAGATAGAACTAATTAGTGTAAATATTGTTTCTTTATTGCTTATGCCCAAAACTTCTATAACACCGTCGTATGTTATATTATTGTTGCAAAAACTTGCACACATATCTGCAATAGACAACGCATCACGCATACTGCCTTCGCCTGCACTAGCAATAAGCCCTACGGCACTTGGCTGATATTTTATATTGCTTTTATCAAAAATGTTAGAAATATTTTGCGCTATATCTTGTGTGCTAATAAGTTTAAAGTCAAAACGCATAACGCGTGAAAGTATGGTTGCCGGAAGTTTATGAACTTCGGTAGTAGCCAAAATAAACACAGCGTGTGCAGGTGGCTCTTCAAGGGTTTTAAGCAAAGCATTAAAAGCCCCAGCCGAAAGCATATGCACTTCGTCTATTATATAAACTTTATACTTACCAACAGTTGGTGCATACTTAATCTTTTCGCGCAAATCTCGTATTTCGTCAACACCATTATTGCTGGCTGCATCAATCTCGAATATATCTATATTATTAGATTGTTGCAATTTTTTGCACACTTCGCACTCTCCACAAGGCGAACCGTCTTTTAGTGGTGAAAGGCAGTTTATAGCCCTTGCAAAAACCTTGGCACAACTTGTTTTACCTGTACCACGGCTACCACAAAATAGATATGCGTGCCCTATTTGCTGGTTAAATATTTGGTTTTTTAATGTAGTTGTTATGTGTTGCTGACCAATAATACTTTGGAATGTTGCTGGCCTAAATTTACGATATAATGCCAAATACATAAAAACTCCTTTTAATGCAAAAACTGCAACTTGTCTTTTATTCGCTCTATAGCATTATCCACGCTTTTTGTGTTTTTGTCAAGCGCTGAAGATATTTGTTTATATGAAAAACCTTTTAAATAAAGAGATAACACTTTGTATTCATAATCCGATAACGCTGCTTTTATTTTATTACTTAACTCGTTTAGGCTTTCTTTTTTAATTACACTATCTTCGGGGGTTAGGGTGTCGCTAGGAATACAAAACTCGGTTTCGTCTTCTTCTGCCACCCCGCCCACATTAATACTGCCAAATGGGTCAATGCTTAAATAATTGTTAAGTGGTGCATTTTTTGCAGACAAACTACTGCGCACCGCCTGCATAACTTGCCTTTTTATGCAAATATATGCAAATGTATTAAAACTTACATCACCCGATATATCATAAGTTAAAAATGCCTTATAAAGCCCTATCATACCCTCTTGCGACAAATCGTCTTCGTCGCCATTATTTAAAAAATACCCGCGCGCTATACGATTGACCATAGGCCTATAACTATTTAATAGTTCTTCTAGTGCCACATTATCGCCTGCCCTAGCACGCAAAAGCAACATACGCTCGGTAGTTTTTTCTTGCGCCATAACCTATTTTCTCCTTTGTCGTACTGCTTCAAAAACCGCTATACCACACGCTACACTTGCATTAAGCGAATTAACTTGCCCAAAAAGTGGTAGTGTTAAAACACCATCACAATTCTTTTTTACAAGTGGCGCTATTCCGTCCCCTTCGCTGCCAATAACCAAACACAAATCACCTTGCAGATTTTGCTTGTATAAATCTGTTCCACCTAGTTCTACCGCAAACACCCAAACGCCTAATTTTTTTAGTTTTTGAATTGTGTTATTTAAGTTAGATACACGCGATATTAAAATATGTGTTAGTGCCCCCGCACTTGTTTTTGCAACGGTTTCGTTTATAGGGCAAGCCCTAAATTTTGGTATAATTACACCGTGCACACCTGCACATTCGCAAACCCGTAAAATGCTGCCAAGGTTGTGTGGGTCTTCTACACCATCTAACATAACTATAAAGGGTTGCTCGCCCTTTTGTTTTGCTAGTTCGAAGATATCTTCTACTTCGCAATATTTATAATCTTCCATTTCGGCAACATAGCCTTGATGGTGGTTAGATTTACATAATTCAAAAAGTTTGTTTTTATCTACAAAACTAACTTTTATGTGTTGTTTGTGCGCCAAACTTAAAATTTCACTTGGTTTGTTTTCAAAACTTTCTAAAACATATAAGTTAAACACAGCCTTGTTTGCACGCAAACTTTCGGTTATTGCATTTTTGCCATATATAATCATAATTCTACCCCCAACAAAACTAATTTTATAATTTCTTCTAGCCTATTATGGTTGGTTAAATACAAAAAACCTAATAGTGCTTCAAAACTTGTGGCACGCTTATATTCTGCTAAGCCATAGTTTTTAGATTTTGTTGTTGTAGGGCTATTGCGGGCGCGTCTTACTACATCTTGCTCTTCTTCGGTTAAATTAGGTGTAATTTTATCTAAAAACTCGCTTTGCGCGTGTGCATTAACTAGGTTTGTAACAGTTAAATGAAGTTTTGCTGGTTTTGCGTTGTGATGTTGCAATACTTCTAACCTGCAACGCAAAGTAAAATAAGCATCTCCTATATAGGCTAATGCATCGGTTGACATTAAATTAACTTGTTGTACGCTATACTTTTCCATTTTTTTATTATAGCACAAACTAAACCCTAAAATCAACCTTTTTGGGTTATTAAATAAAATTTAGAACTTAACTAAATTAAAGAAATTTAGTATTCCTATTGAAATATTGTAAGATATTTTTTGTAAATAATCGTTAGATGTTAAAAGTTTTTCTTCTTCGGGGTTAGATAAAAACCCACATTCTATTAAAATTCCACTAACATCAGTGCAGTTTAGTATATAAAAATCACCTTTTTGTGCAGTACTACGCGCTTTATACAAGTTTTTTAAAAATAAAGATTGAATGTCTTGTGCTAGGTTTTTGCTAACCATATTATCAATTTTATAAAACACTTGTGCCCCGTGTGCTGTTGCATCGGTAAACGAATTTAAGTGAATGCTTACTACTAAGTCGGCGTTGCTATTTAAAATTATTTGCTTGCGTTTTTCTAAATCGCGCATTTTAAAACCACTAGCAAAAGTGCCATAAAGCCCGTCCATATTTGTTCGGGTTTGAACCACATTTATACCCAATGCAGTTAAATAACCTTGCACTTTGTTTGTTATTTTTAGTGTTATTTCGCTTTCGGTTATGCCAGTGTTTACGCCCGTGCACCCCGTATCAATTCCGCCGTGCCCTGCATCTAAAACTACTGTAAAACTAGGTTTTGGCACTGCTTGCGCTGGGTTTATACTAATCAACATATTGCTATACAATAAAATAGTAAAAATAAACAGATAACAAAAAATTTTTAATAAATTATTTTTTAAGGCTAGTATTGTCATAAAATAATATATTAAAAATGTTGTTTAAATATAATAAAAAGAAGTAGTTTTTGCTACTCCTTTTGTTTATGCGCTTTTACGGGTTATGCTTATTTTACCCAATTTTGTTATGATGTTTAATTTTTCGACTGTCGAAGCAGTTGCACCATTAACTGCAACTCCGTTCTCGGTTGCTCCGTCAACTTCGGAACTTAACTTTTTAACACTTTCAAAACTATATAGTTTTATGTTGGCTTGATTGTTTGTTTGCCAACTTAACCACATAGGTGTTGTGCTTTCTAGTGGCATTAATATATCCACCGCACCTATTTGGTTTTTAAAGTTGTTTAAACCAACAAGTTTATCATATTCTACATAAATAGCGGAATTGCCCTCGTCGCAAGTATAGTTTACACTACCATTTACTTTGTATAAGTTTATTTTGCTATCTTTTGCATTTACAGTTATTTGTGCTGGTGTAGTGTCATCTGGACAACCCGAAATTTTAACTTCGCCTTTTTCGGCTTTTACTAAAACATTGTTGTGAAGTTTGCTAACTTCTACACCTGCATTTACTGTAGTTATTTCTTGTAAGTATGCGCTTCCGTTGTTGCCAAGGTTGATAATTTTTACACTACCACTTTTTTGTGTTACATTAATTTTACCCAAAACTTCGGTTATGTTAAGCGCGCCTTCGTTTGCTGTATAAATTAGGTTTTTGTGAATACTTTTTATTGTTACATCGGCATAATCGTTGGTTATTTGCCCATCACCCGAAATTGTATCTATTTTGATATTTCCGCCTTTTATATCACCTGCAACAACATCGCCATAAATTGTGCCTATGTTTACCGCACTATTCCAAATAGATTTTATAACTAAATTTTTAGGGTTTGTTTCGGTACCTACATTTTTTAGTTTAATGTTTCCAAAACCTTTGGTTTGCGATAAAGTAGCATCTACACCTAAATCTATCTTAGAAGTAATTGTTCCACTTTCTTGTGTAATGTTTAGTGGCTGCAAAAAGTTTACACAGCCCAAAGTTACATCACCTTTTTGTGTTGTAGCATTTAAAGACTTAATGTCTATAAATGTTGTAGTGTTTTCTTTGGCTTCGTTATAAACTGGGTCGTTACCAATAACTATGCTTCCGCTAGTGGTGTTTATAACCAACTCTTTTTCGTTTAATGCGCTTTTAGGAACTAACAAAGACAACTCGCAACTTGTTGGAAACAACCAACCTTTTTGTGGTTGTGTTATTTTTAAACTTAAAACTTTATCTTCACCGTCAGTTACTTGATTCCCTACAAGTTCTATCTTTTTGTCGGCATCTTCGCCAATAACAAAACCTGTTAAGTTTCTGTTTAACTGCGCCGAAAGATGTGTAGCACCATTTGTAATTTTGTCTTCGTTTACAATTTTTACATTTACATTAAACATACCCGCGTCAACTTTAATTTTATCTGACGACACATAAGGGTCTTCGTATAAATAATATTGAGTTAAAACTGGTTTGTTATCAAAACTAACATAACTTAAACCAAATATGTTTGCACCCGGAAATAGAACTAGACATCCGCACGCTATTATAAACAAGCCAACTATTGCTAGCACTACTACCAAGCCATATTTTAGAATATTAAGAAAAACATTCATAAAAAACTCCTAAATTTTTGTAAATTATACTAAAAATTTTAAGGTAAATCAACTAATTATCTATAATTGTTGCTTTTATTCGGCGTACACCGCTACTGCTGCTTTCTTCTTTTAAAATTTTAAATTGCTTTAATTCACCCGTTGTTTTGGCGTGTGGTCCGCCACAAATTTCTTTACTAAACTCGCCCATAGTATAAACTGTAACTTCGTTGCCGTACTTGTTATCAAATATACCAATAGCGCCCGAATTTTTAGCCTGCTCTACTGTCATTTTTTCGCAAACAACTGTGGCGTTTGCTTTTATTGCTTGATTAACTAAATCACTAACTTGCGCTAACTCTTCGGGGGTAAGTTTGTGGTCGCACACAAAGTCAAACCTTAATCGTTCGGGGGTTATGTTGCTTCCGCGTTGTTCTACATAACTGCCCACAACTTTGCGTAGTGCAGCAAGCATTAGATGTGTGGCTGTGTGCAAGCGTGCAAGTCTTAATGCTTCTTCGCTGTTGTTTGCAACTGCTACACCACCTTTAAACATAGCACCCGAGTTATCACGGCTTAGTTGTTGATGTTTTTTCATTGCTTCTAAAAAGCCTTGTTTATCTATACTTATTCCGTGTTTTTTTGCTAGGTCTATGGTTAGTTCTAACGGAAAACCAAATGTATCAAACAACCTAAACGCTGTTACGCCGTCTATTACATAACCTTGTGGTTTTTCGGCAATTATGCGGTTAAATTCTTTTAAACCACCTTGCAAAGCATCTAAAAACTTATTTATCTCTTTTTGTAGTTCGTCTAATATAAATTGTTTGGTTTCTACAAATTTAGGAAATTCTTCTGCATAAAAATCTATAAAGTTTTGGGCAACATCTAATAAAATTTTTGCATCAATTTCTAGGTTGCGTGTGCAATTTACCGCACGCCTTATAAGCCTGCGCAAAACATAGCCTTGCCCAACATTGCTAGGTGTTGTTGGTTGTGCATCGCCAAGCAAAAATACACTTGCACGAATGTGGTCACAAATAATGCAAAAATCTCTTCCGCTATCTTGTGTAAAATCAAACTTTTTGTTAGATGCTTTTTCTAGTGTAGAAATTGCATCAACAAAGCAATCGTTTTGATAAGTGCTGTCAAAACCATTTAACACACTAACAACACGCTCTAAACCCATACCCGTATCTACATTTTGCTTTGGAAGTTTTTCGGGTTTTGCTCCTTTTTGTGCAACATTAAATTCCATAAATACATTATTCCAAATTTCTACCCACTTACCGCAATCACAACTTGGGTTGCAGTCTTTACTGCACGCTGGTTTGCCTGTATCATAAAAAATTTCGGTATCAGGGCCACAAGGACCTACACCACCGCCCATTTCCCACCAGTTATCTTTTTTAGGAAAGTAAAAAATTTGTTCTGGCTTTAAACCTTGTTCTTGCCAAAGTTTGCTAGCAGTTTCGTCGCGTGGTGAAGTTTCGTCGCCAGCAAAAACAGTAACAGCCAAACGGTTGGTTGGAATGTTTAAATAGTTTTTGTCTGTTAAAAACTTAAAACTCCATTGTATTGCTTCTTTTTTAAAGTATGCACCTAAACTCCAATTTCCTAACATAAAAAACATTGTGTGGTGGCGGTTATCGCCTACTTCGTCTATATCATTAGTGCGAAGGCAAGGTTGAATATCAAAAAGTTTGTTGCCTAGTGGGTGTGGTTGCCCCATTAAATACGGAATTAAAGGTTGCATACCTGCTGTTGTAAATAGCACGGTGTTATCTTGCGGAATAAGCGAAGCACCTTTAATTTCGGCGTGTCCGTTTTGCGTCCAAAAATCACGCCACATTTTCATAAGTTTTTTGCTTGTTAATTGCATAGTATTTTCCTTCTTAAATAAAAATTAAATAGCAAATAAAATTTATTTGCCTGCTTCTATTATATTTTAACCATACACCAAACAAAAGTCAAGTGCGAACAAACTTATTTAAATAAAAAATACATAAATACATACATTTAATGCGCTTGGGTAAAATAGGCACAGGAGAAAACTATGTCTATAACACAAAAAACAGATGCATTAAAACAAATGCTAAATAATTCGCAAGATATAACTACCCGCCTATTTATTTGCAAAAACAACACAAAATGCGGGCTTGTTTTTATAGATAGCGCTGTGGATAAACTTTTGTTATCTAGTAGCGTTATCGAGCCTTTGCAAAAATTTGATTTTACCAACAATAAAGACAACGACATAACTTCTATTCAGCAAACAATAATAGCATATACATCAGTTAAAACAGTAAAAACAATAGAAGACACTTTGCAAGATATTCTAAACGGGTTTTGCGCAGTGTTGTTTGAAGATTGCCAAACAATATTAATGGTGGAATGTGCAAAATGGATAACAAGGCTACCAAGCGAACCACCCACCAGTGCAGTAATTCACGGCCCGCGTGAAGGTTTTGTAGAAGATATAACTATAAATATGTCGCTTATACGAAAACGCCTAAAAACAAAAGAATTAAAAGTTGAACAATTAATTATAGGCAAAGAAACGCAAACACAAGTTCGTGTTTGTTATTTAAGCAATATTGCAGATAACAATGTAGTAAAAAAGATTTTAACAAAACTAAAACAAATAAAAATAGATGGCATTATAGATAGTAGTTATCTTGCATCTTTTTTAGGCGACAACAAAGGCTCGCTTTTTAAACAAGTAGGAACAGCCGAAAAACCTGATGTGGTGGTTGCCAAAATGTTAGAAGGGCGTATAGCAGTTGTGGTAGATGGTTCGCCTTTTGTATTAACTCTGCCCTTTTTATATATCGAAGACTTACAAAGTAGCAACGACTATTATCTTTCGCCCGCACACGCAACATTTATGCGAATTATGCGCTGTTTTGGATTGTTTGGCGCAATAATACTGCCCGGTATTTATGTGGCACTTTTAGTCTATCACTACGAAATTATACCTATAAAACTTCTTATAACAATTACAAACTCTATTCAAGGCATACCACTTCCGCCATTTATAGAAGTTTTGTTTATTATAGTTATGTTTGAATGTTTATACGAGGCAAGTTTGCGAATGCCACGATATATTGGGCTTGCGCTATCTATTGTGGGGGCAATAATTTTAGGTGATACCGCCGTTAAAGCGGGGCTTATTAGTTCGCCTGGGGTTTTGGTTGTGGCAGTTGCAGGAATGCTTAGTTACACCGTGCCCGACCAATCAGCACAAATTTCGGTTTTAAGAGTGATTTTTACTATAATTGGCGGAATTTTTGGTTTGTATGGTTTAATTTTGGGTGGAATGGTGCTTATTGCATACCTTGCATCAATGACTTCGTATAACTCGCCTTACCTTGCCCCACTTTCGCCATTTATTATACCCGACCAAAAAGACGGTATTTTAAAACGCTCGTTAAACCAACAAAAAACCCGACCGCAATCTATACCAAACAAAAATGCTAGGAGGCAGGGCTAATGACCAAAATAACAACCAACCAATATATATTAATTGCTGTTTTTTGCATACTAACTTCAAAACTTATGACGATGCCAACGGTTATATTTAACTATGCAGGCAAAGACGCCGTTTTTAGTGTAATGTTAAATATAGCAATAGAACTTATTTTGGTGCTTTTAATAACTGGGCTAATAAAAAAATATAATAACACAACATTTTTTGAATTGTTAAAATTAAAGTTTAAAAAAATTATAGCAATAATTATTGCTAGCATACTTGCCTTGTTTTTACTGTTTAAGGGTGTATTCTTAATACAAGAAACAATCTCGTTTTTTACGCTTTCGTTATTTCAAAGCATAAATATGTGGCTGTTAATTATTCCTAGTATATTAACAATTTTGTATATAAGTTATAAGGGTTTAAGTGCTATTGGGCGCAGTATAGATATATATTGGGTTTTTGTGTTTTTAGCACTTATAATTGTTTTTGTTATTAGCATAACAAAAGTAGATTTTACCGCTAATTTACCCTACTTCGAAAACGGATTTTTACCATTTTTAACAGGTAGTATGCACTCGCTTTTTTATGTGGGCAATAGTTTAATTTTGCTGTTATTTATGGGCAAAGTAGAAATAAAGCCTTCGCTATTTAAATATACAAGTTTATTTAGTTGTGGTATGGCCTTTTTTGCAACTTTTAATATATTTATTTTTTACAACTTATTTGAAAACTTTGTGCCCTACTGTACTTTTGCGCTAAGCAATTTATCGCAATACAACCCTTTTGTTACAGAACTTGGGCATATTGGTTGGTTAAGCATAGTAGAAAGTACCATAAACCTTATATTTATGTCTTCTATCTTTTGCTATTGCGTGCGTCAATATTTGCAGTTTAGTTTTTGCATCAATAAAAAAATAATTGCGGCAATTATATCGGGCGGGCTTTATTTTGTGGTTATGTATTTATTTAGTTTTGATTTATACAAAATGCTAGCGTTTATAAAAGACTATGCCTACATATATAGTTTAGTTTTAATACCTATAATAATCATATTATGCATAGTACTGCATAGTACATATAAAAAACCTAGTTTAACTACAAATATTTATATAAAAGGAAAACAAAATGCGAAAGTTTAAGTTAGCGCACATTATATTTATTGTGGCATTTATATTTGTGTTTTTACTTTTGCCAAAATCGGTAACTACCCCTTCGCAATATGGCAATACTGTTTTTGTAGTAGGGCTAGGGTTAGATAAAGGCGAACAACAAAACATTTTATTAAGCGCACAAATAGTAGCAGCAAAACCAAATGCGGCATCAAGTGAAAGTTATCAAATAGTTAGTGCCGAGGGTGTTGATTTGTTAGATAGCATAGAAAACTTACGCAAGCAAACAGGAAAAGTTTTAGGCCTTTCGCACTGCTATGTTGTGGTTGTTGGTGATGATATTTGCAACACATATAATTTAGCAACTTTGCTAGACCCACTTGTGCGTACAGAAAGGATAGGCACAAATGTAATTCTTGCACACACCGAAAACAAAGCGCAAGAACTTTTACTTGCCTGCGAAGAAATTGGTGGAGACGCCCAAAATGTGTTAGAAAGTTTAACAAAATACAACTATGAATATATACTAAACAGAGATGCAAGTATTTACGACTTTTATAAAGACTATCTTTCGCCTTCTTCTACGGGAATGATTGTAACAATAAATCACGCAAAACAAGAAAGCCAAAGCAACAATAGTTCTAGTCAACAAGGCGAAAGCGGAAAACAAGAACAAACAAGCACAATGCCACAAAACAAAATACAAAATGTTGGTAAAGGTGTTGCTTTTTACAACGGCAAAAAAGTAGCCGCTGTGCCACAGGATATTTTAAGGGGGCTGGGATGGCTAGATAACTCGTCTAGATATAACAACATAAAACTAGAACACATCAACACAAAAAAATTAAAAGATGCAACTGTTACATTAAATCAAAAAAATTATGATATAAATTTTAAAGCCAGCATAAACAACAATACACCTACTCTTTACATAACACTAGATATAAAAGCAAAAATTGTAGGTATAGAAAGCCCGCAAGTTGTTAGCGTTAGTGATGTTTCGGGGTATTATGATTCCGTTTTCTGCGAAGCACTGCAAACACTTATAACAAAAGAAGTAGATGCTGCCACACTTTTTCAGCAAGAAAACAAATTAGATATTTTAAATTACTATAAAATATTTAATACACAACTACACAACGAATGGCAAGAGTATTTAAACACACTAAACGACAAGCGCGAATACACACAAAACATTCAACTTTTTGTAAAAACCACCCTAACCGAAGCAAATTAATGCCAATTTTTTAACAATAAAGAGTGCATAGTACTATGCACTCTTTTGTGATGTATATTAATAAACTATGCGCAAAATGTGTTTTTTGCAAGTGCATAGTACCTAAAACAAAAAAAATAAAAACGGAGTTATTCTCCGCTTTTATTTTATTCACCTTTATAGTGGATTAATGCCATGTGTCTTGCGCGTTTAATTGCATTTGCAATTTCTCTTTGGTGGAAAGCACAAGTACCAGTTTGACGCCTAGAAACAATTTTACCGTTTTCGGTAATATATTTACGCAATTTTGCTGCATCTTTGTAATCTACATTTTTAACTTTATCTAAGCAAAATTGACAAACCTTGCGGCGTTGCATAGGGCGGCGCATTTTGTGTGCACCCATAGCACCTTCGGCATTTTCGGTTGCTTCGGCATTTTCTTTAACAAATTTCTTTGCTTGTTTTGCCTTTGTTGCGTTTTCGGCAACTGCTTCTGGGGCAACTACTTCTTTAACTTCTTTTTCGTCTGCCATTTTAAAACTCCTTTTTTAAATTAGAATGGTAAGTCGGTGTCATCAATTGGCTCTAACTTAACTACTTTTTCTTGGTTTTCACTACCCGATGTGCTTAGTGTGTCGCCTTCGGCACCACCAGATTTAGGAGATAAAAACTCTACATCTTCGGCAATAATGTCTATTGCTGTGCGCTTTTCGCCGTTTACTTCGTAACTACGCATTTGCAAGTTACCAACAACGCCTATTTTACTGCCTTTGTGTAGGTATTTACCACAACGCTCGGCAAGATTTCTCCACGCTGTAATGTTAAAGAAATCTGTTTCGCGGTTACCTTCGCTGTTTGTGTAGTTGCGGTTTACTGCAATACCCAAACGGCACATTGCCACGCCACTTGCAGTGCTGCTAAGTTCGGGCTCGCGGGTTAGGTTACCTATTAAAATTACTTTGTTCATTATTCTATCCTTCTTTTGTTATTTTTTGAGGAACATTTTACGAACGAAACCTTCTGTAATGGCCATTTTTTGCTCGATTAATTTTGGAACATTAGAGTTGGCTGTAAAGTTCATTAAAACATAAAAGCCTTCTTTTTTGCCCTGAATTTCGTAAGCAAATTTCTTTAAACCAATTTTGTCTATACTATCTACAGTACCGCCATTTTTGGTAACAATATCAGCAAAACTATTAATAATAGCCTCGCGTTTGTCATCGGCAACATCTTGAGAGATAATATACAAAACTTCGTACTTATTCATATTGCGACCTCCTTTTGGACTATGGACTACTTTTTTGTAGTCAAGGAATGCAAAAACTATTGCAAACTTGGGGTTAGTATATCATATCTAGTTTTATTTTGCAACCCTTTTTTGTAAAATTGTTTAATATAAAAACACGGCCGTAAGGCTGTGTTTAGTAAGTAAACGAATATGTACTATCTTCTTGCGAAGTCTGCCATATATCAAAACGGTTTGAAGTGCTTGATGTAAGCATTATCATTGCGCTGATGTTGCTAAATTGATAATTAGCATCTTGCACTTCGTTTAAAGATTTGTTAAACACTGTATAGTCGTCAAAAAACTTTACAAAGCCTGTATAGTTGTTTGGCAAAGTAACTACAACACATTGTATATGAAGTGTGGTATTAGATGAAGTGTTGCTAGATATAAACTGGCGTTCTTTGTTTGTATAATATGCTGTTTCTACAGTTGCTACGCTAGAACCCATTTCGGTTACAAATGTTAAATCTGGCACAGTTAAATTGCCGTCTGTTGTTTCGGGTGTAGAAATATTATCTACTTTTACAGCAACAAAAACCCTTACATAAGTTCCACTGTTTTGTGCTGCTTTTACTTTTAAACCAGATAAAACCAAACTAGAATTTACAACTGCACTATTGCTAGTTGTCCAACTTCCGCCGTCTGTTTTAGATTGCCACTGCCCCGTTTTTGCGTTTTGTGCTATGCTAAGCCCAACATTGTTTGGGTTTGTATCATATTCGGCACCAACAACAGTTAGGGCTGTTCCGCCATGGAAGTTTAATGTAGTTACGGTAGTGCGTGTTGCAGTAAAATACGCATAAGTAATTGTAAAGCCCATAGCCACTATAAACAACAAACTAAGCGCAATAACCGACATTAAAGACGCCTTGCTGTTAAACATACGCACCCTCCATAAAAAATATCTACTTATAGTATAACCAAAAATAAAATAAAAGGCAAATAAAATTAATTATATTAACCAATTTACCTTTAATTTTTAAAACAAAAAAAGCCTTAATTTAGGCTTTTTGTTTATTAGTCGTTAGCATGTGTACTAGCACGAACCCATGCTGCAAGACCTGCTTCGGTATCAGAAGCCATAACATAAATGCTGTATGTTACTGTTACACCTGCAAAGTTGTTAACTTTATTTACTTCACTTGGCAATTTATAACCAGTTTCAAACAAAGCTGTAAACTTAGTTGAATCTGTGTGTGTAGGTGTTGTTCTTTCAGTTTCTGTTGTTATACCGTTGTGTGGAAGTTTTATCATTGTGTCGCCGTTACCTTTGTATGTTTTCCAATGTTCACCAGCACCAGTATAATCCATCCAGTCACTTGTCCAGCTTGGTGGAACATAACCCATTTCGCTAGTTAAGGTAACAGGTGCATCGGCTGCAGTGTGTTTAACTGCACTAACCACTAATTTAACAGCAACAAAAGCATCACTATCAACAGTTCTTACCAAAATATCATCAAAACTTAATTGTGCGTTAACATTTTCGTATCCACCTTTTGTGGTAGAATTGTGTGTAACATCTCCCTCAGATTGATCTGTATAATGTGCTATCCAATATAAATCTGCTGCAGCGTTACTTGGTGGTGTATCTACATCACCTGCATTGTGATCGCCTGGTTGAGTGCCATCTACTTTAAATTTTACACCATGCATTTGCAAAGATACACCGTTTGCAAATTTTACGGTTGTAATAACATTACGGCTAGCAGTAAAGTAAGCCAAAGTAATGGTAGCAACCAAACTTAATACTAGCACCAAAGACAAAGCAATAATTGCCACTGTGCCAGTTTTAACTCTTTTTTGTTGTTTTACTTGCGACATATTTCTATCTCCATAATATAATTAAAATATAAAGCAGTAATCATATAGCAGCACTACTTCTATTTAGTTTAAGCGGTATATAAAAAAGTATTCATACAACAAAAACAAATAAAAGTATGTGTTGTTATGCAAATCACATACCTTTATTATAGCAGAACAAAATTTTTTTACAAAACGATTTTAGGCATATTTATACAAAATTTTTCAAAATTTTTAGTTTGATATACAGTTTTTTAAATGTGTAAATTTTTGTTAAATTGCTTCGGAAACTTTAAATAATAATGTAACAAATACTTTTGTAGATTTATTAGTTAAATAACTAGAACTATCTATATCTACCATCGTGTTGTAAGTGGCAGATGGTTTTACTTGCAAACTTCCCTGCACTACGCCTGTGCCATTTGACGCTATGGCGGTGGTTGTATAAGAAGTTATGGAATATGTAACAACATCATTATTTAACACCACTACATCACCTTTTGCGTTTTGATAACTAATATTAACTACACTAACATCGGTGATAACTATTGGCAAAGTTCCGTTTTGCCCGCCGTTTACCGAATTTGTTATATTAAAGTTATAATCGTAAGAGCACCCTGGGTATAAAACAACATCATTATTTACATTAGTAGTTATTTCTACATACCCAAGTTTGTTTATTTGATGTGGCCCCGAAGACCCCGCGCGATAGTCATAAAACGAGGCAAATATAACACCAACACAACAAAAAACAAGTAGTGCACACGAAATTATTGCCAATATAAACACATTTCTTGTTGCTGTGCTTTTTTTCATTTTTTCCTCCATTATGTTAAAGACCCCGAAATTATATTATACCAAATAGCATATTTCGAATAGAACTGTGCGCGGTTTGTGTATTTGCCATCAACTAATTGTGAAGAATAAACAGGGCTAGAAGCATTTGTTGTTGTATAGTTATAATATAAAGGTACACGGTTTATACCAATATTTATACTGCCCGAGCCTTCGGGGTTTGTTCCATCACCCATTGCTAAATAATTATCTACCCACGAAGATTCGCTAGCGTTATAACCCAAAACCTCACAAACAAAGTGGAACGAATAAGTTTCGGATATGCTGGCTGGTGCGTTTATAATGTTTACTAAATTAGTTAACCCCAAAACTGACTCGCCTGGCATAACTAACTGGTTGTATAAAAATGCTACATAATGTGCACTAGAAGTGCTGTCAAAAGTGAACGCTGTTGCGTTATCGCGTATATCTATCCAGTTTGAATTGTTTGTAAAGTTTAACCTAACAGAAGTGTTATAAAAATCTCCGGTAGGATTTGCCCATTGGCTGTTTTGTGCCACCAACTGCACATAAACACGCAACGCCAAAATTATTGGGTTTCCGCTATTGTTATAAACACGCATACAGTCGTTTGTTCCATCACCTGTAAGAGTGCTAATTGTGGTTGTGTTTTGCCCCAACACAAAAGGTGCATCTAGGCTGTTTGCTGATGTAGCGGCTTTCCAATTTTGGTTATCCGGAATAAATACTGATATACCATTTATTGCATTTTGGTTATTGCCCGTCATATCTATACCATCAACTGAATCGGGGTCACCTATTGTTTCTTTGCTATAACCCGAGTGATAGTTCCAATAATTTTGCGCAACATCTAGTGATGCCTGAACTACTTCGATGTTAAGTTGAATGTGTATTGCACCACTTCCGGTATTGCTAAAAGTTGCAAAAGGCGCAAATTCGTTTTGTTGTAAAGTGGCATTATAATAAAACCAACCATTTTCTAGTATTGTAAATCCTGCGTTATCTTGCGTGGTATTAACTTTTGTATAAACTGCGCTATCTATAAGATTAATTGCGTAGTCGGTAGTATTGGTATCTGTTGTGCCCACTTTTACACCATAAGCAACACGCAACAACACTTTATCTACTTGACTAGTGTTTTTAATAGTAAGTGTTAAACTTGCGCCTGGGCTTATTGTAGTATTAGAAACATATTCGTTGCTAATGCTAACATTATTTCCACTTAAAACGCTTGTATATGCCTTTGACGACATAGTGGCAACATTATATTCTTTTTCTACACTATACTGCCCAGCAAAGTATGCATAAGCAACACCAAAGGCAGAAACACAAGCAAAAAATGCTAATAAGCAGGCTGTTATAAAGATTGTTTTAGAAACAAACACAAAACTGCTTTTCATAATTCCCCCTTAGTATCTTTTCTTTAAAATAGCATCAAGTGCATCTTTTTTGCTGCTTGTTCGCTCTAAGTCTTCTTGGGTTTCCATTTGTTGTTCAAAATCCACTCGACGCTTTACGTATTCGGCGAACGCAATATTTACATGATTTACATCAATAATTTTTCTAACAAGCAACAAACCAATAACCAAAGTAAACAATATCATAAATGCAAGAATTGAATTATTTTTTACCCAAACAAACACGCCACCAACAAAAGGCACAACAAAAACCTCACGCCCTTGTATGCAGTCTTTCGAAATTATATCGCGTATGCCCGAAGCGGAAGGGTTATCACCCACCATAATTAAATAATCGCTACCTTTGGCAGAAACACGGTGAATATAGTTAATAACCTGCCCTTCTTTTTTAAGGTAATAACTTATATGGTCGCCCACCTGAATATCTTCCCATTCAACTGGCTGAACAACAACCAAACTGTTTACTGGAATGGTTGGCTCCATCGAATCAGTAACAACAACATCGGGTTTAAACCCTAACATCATTCCAACAGACACCGCCACAGATATAAGCAACACTAGCGATACAATAACAATGTTTAAAACATTTAAAAAAGTTGACCATGGCGATGTGCCAATTTGTGCAAGCGAGCAATCATTCATAAACTCTTGATAAAGCCTTTGCTTATAATCTCGCATTTTAAACGAATCTTTTGTTATATCTGCGCTGTTTAAACTTTCGGTAAAGACTTGTTTTTTTGTTTTTCGTTTTGGGGCATTAGGGTCTTCTACGACAGAAACAGTATCTAATTTTTCTTGTTCTTGAACAATAAACTGACGCTTTTGCGCATCATCTTTGTTTGTAGCCATACTAACCCCCTTATTATTTATAAAATAAATAACTACTTATAATATAACAAATTTAAAATTAAAAGACAAATAAAATATTACAATTTTAGCAACTTTATTTTATTTTGTGTAAACACAACAATTTTTAAACAAAAATAATATACTTGCCCACTATAATATCTTTTTTTTATAAAAATTAGGTACTATGCACTAAAATTTAAACCGCATAGTACTACACCACTCTTTTGCAATATGTATGGTACCATGCGCAAAACTATTCGCAAAACTTAAAAACACAAGTGCATAGTACCCTTGCCTAAATTATATAAATAGTTTACATAATAATTTAACATTTGCAAATAATAAAACTATAAACAAAAAGGAGTTTTAATATGAAATTAACAGGAACAAAAACTTTAACCAACCTAGCCCGCGCTTATGCAAGTGAGTGTCAGGCACGAACAAGATATGAATTTATAGAGTATGGTGCACGCTATAACGGTTATAAAAACATAGCCGATATTATAGACGAAATTGTTTATCAAGAATTTAACCACGCACGAATGTTTTATACTTTTATTCAACAAGGCAACAAAGGCGAAACAATAAATAATATAGATATTGAGGCTGGGTTTCCTTTTAGAGAAAAGTGGGATTTAGAGCAAAACCTAAAACTTGCAGGCATTGATGAAGAAAAAGAAGCCGAAATGTATATAGAGTTTGCAAAAACCGCCAAAGAAGAAGGCTTTTTAGAAATTGCCGAACTATTTTTAATGGTTAAAAATGTAGAAGAATATCACAAACAAATATTTAACGAACTATACGAACAACTTTCTACCAACACACTATATAAAAAGGACCAACCTGTTACTTGGGTTTGCGCCGATTGTGGTTATATGGCAACCGGCACCGAACCTTGGGACGAATGTCCACTTTGTAACGCAAAGCGCGAATCGGTAAAACTTATTTTAAAATCAAAAATGATAAACACCATAAACGAAGAACTATAAATAAAAAAGAGAGAACTTCTCTCTCTTTTTATTTACTCAAAGCCGCTGCATCACCATTTTCGGCAATATCTTTTAGCGTTTGGTCGGCTTTTTTATTTGCCTCGAACTCTTGTTTATCTTTTAATGCTTTTTGCTTTTTCGCTTCTACTGCCATACTAACAACCGGTTTTAAACTTTCGTATAAAACTTTATCTTCGGGTGCTAATTCCTCTGGCTTTTTAGTTTGCAACAATTTAATAATGCGCATTTGTTGATTTTCGGGGATTGCAACTGTTTCTAATTTTTCGCCTTTATTTGTTGCATTTACATACGAGTTGTATGAACTTGTATTTACCGCTTCAATAGCCTGTGCAATCTCTTGCCCTTCGGCTTTTGACATATATTTTACACAAGGACCTTCTTTTAATATGCTTTGTGTAAATTTTTTATTAATTTCTTCTTTTTGACTTTCTAGTTTTTTGTATTCTGGGTCATTCTTATTTGGCATAACATTTAAAATGTTATCAATATTTGCAATATTTTGTTGCATTATAAACTGTTGTTTACCAATACTTGCCCACGCTTCATTGTCAACCTTAACCTCAGCGTTCTTTTCTTCTGAAAAATCATCTAATGTCGTTTTTGGCTTTTCTTTCTTTGGCGCTTTTTTGGTTGTAGTTTTCTTCTTTGCTTGCTTTTTATCTGTTTTTGGTGCTACATTATCACCTAAATCCATAAAGTCATCAAGCCCACCTGTGCGTTTTGCTGTTTTTTGTTCTTTTTTAGCAGTTTGCTTTTTAGGTGCTTTTTCTTTTACCTCTTGTTCTTTTACTTCTTCACCTTTTAGTTTGGCTTTTTCGGCTTTATATTGGTTATCTAGTTTACGATTAGATGCCCTTACATTATTTATTATTCTATCTACATCTTTTTCGTTTTTAGCATTAACAAGGGCTTCTATTTGTTTTTGCTGCATATTAAATTTGCCGTGTTGCATTATAAAATCAACTTTTTGTTGCGTAGTTAATTTAACCATTCTAGCACTAGATTTTTCTTTTCGATATTTTAATGCTGTGTTTTCGGATTGAACAGTACATAATGTCCATAATTGTTGGGCTTTTGTTAACGCTTCGGGGTTAGAGGCATATTGTTTTTCTAATTCAGCCCACGCAATATTTAACTGCTCTACCTCTTTATCTCTATCTTTCCCCCCGCGTATTGTAGGAAGATTTTCCGCCCCCACTGTTGACATCCATTTTGAAGCCATTTTATTAAAGATTTCGTATTCTGTGCTATTTGCTAAACCATTTTTATCCATATATAGCCTTGCATTAGCCACAGTGGCTGCCATAAAATTACGACTGCGACGATAGTTATCTACATTAGGGTTTATACATAATTTTCTAAACAAAGCACCGCGTTGATATTCGGCAACATCTTCTTCTTCATTGTCTTTGTTGTTCTCTTCTTCTTTGTCGTTCTTTTCTTCTTTTTTGTTATCTTCTTTGTCTGTTTCTTCTTCTTTTTGCTCTTTTTTAGGGTGAACAGCCTTCTTTACTGTTTCTAGCATATCTAAGTTGTTTGCTTCTAAGTTGTGTGTTACAACTGTGGCAACCATACTATAATTTTCGTCTAGTTTAAAGCCTTTTTTAGATGTTTTATCACTATCTATAAAACTGGTTAACTGATTGTTTAAATCGTCAAACGAGTTATGAACTTTTGGGTCGGTGATGTTGGTTAAATCTACATCTTCTATACCCTTTTTAGTATAAGCCTGTGCTTGTTGATATGCACTGCTATTTTTTATGGTTTCGGGTACATTAAAAGTATCTAGCAACACAGCATCAGATTTTCCTTGACTTGCAGCAATTTTTTGTGCACGGTCGTTGCAAATTATAACCTTAGTGTTTGCAGCACTATAATACAAACCATCTTGCAACTCTTTTTTATTAATTTTAGAGCCATCTGGGGCTTTATCTACTACACCTTGTGTATTTTGCAACTCTGTAAGTTGTTCTTGTTCCCAAGATAACACATTGTTTAGATATATATATGTTGGGTTAGATGCTAAATCTTCGGGGCTAACACTATCTGCTATGTTAGCAATAAGCGCCCTACTTGCCCTAATATTTTGACGCAAAACTTCTTGTTGTATATATGCTTGGTTTGCGTTTTGTTGATTGTTGTTGTTATTGCTATTGTTATTATTGTTGTTAGAATTAGCATTTGCATTTGCTTGATTATTATTAGATGCTGCTGCCTTTGCCTGTAAATCTCGGCTGTTTATATACTCGGTAACCTTTTCAAACACTTGCTCTTGTGTTGCACCGTTTTGTATATCTTTTTGAACTTTTTCTAAGAACTCGGTAAAATCGTTTCCTTCTTGTGCGCGCAATTTAGTGTTTTCTAGTTTAGTTAACTCGGTAGAATATGCCACCAATTCTTGAACAACGCTGGCCTGTTGATTTAAATAAGTATCTAACCTTTTTACCTTTACAACATCACTTTCTTTGCCTGCTTTTTTAGTTGCTTGTTTATCTATTTCGTCTGGCATTCTAGACTTTCCGCTAATACCATAGAAAAACCTGCCAACAAAACCTTTGTGTGTTGGATATACCTTATATTCTGCTGGTACAGACATTAAAAACTGCACTACATTACTTGCCGTTGGCCCACAATAATCACTTGCCTGACTTTGAAAAGCGCTAATTGTAGCAGTATCACCTGTTTCTTGTGCTTTTAAAAATTTTGAATAACTTATTGCATTTTTATTTTTTGCAAGCGCTGGCATATCATACATTGTCATCATTGCATTAGTAACAACCAAACCTATATTCGAAGCGGCCGTTTGCACACTTGTGCTTCGCCTTGCAACCATATATACATAGTCGGCATACATATCGTTTAAAAGTTGCATATCTTTGCGGTTTTTTAATGTTGTTCTTGCAAGCCACGAACCGTCATTTGTTGCCGAGTTAGATGCAAGCATATCAATTTGTGGCACAAACATACTAGCAGCAAGGTTGTGCAACAAACCACTTTGTTTGGCTTCTTCTGTGGTATAAACTTCGCCTGTTGTTCTGTTTTTTACAAATCTAGACATAAATGTATCTAGTGGCATATTTTGACTAACTTGTGCAGCACAACTTACCGAGCGACGAACATTTTGCCCTTTAATGCCCGCCATTTTACGAACTGTAAATTCGGCGTTTACAGAAGTTTGGTCTAGTGGCCTAATTTGAATATTTCCGTCAAGTGTTAAACCTATACCATATTTACTTAACTCGGAAGGGCTTAGTGGCAAGGTTTTTATAATATTATTAGCAAGCCCCAATGCATCAGGCAAAGCGCGGTTATCTGTTACTTTTATTGTTATTGTTTTTGCTTCTGCTTTATAGTCAACATTCGAATTTTGAGTTTTAAAACTTTCTAGGCTTTCTATTATACCTGCACCACTACGCCACGCAGCAGGTGCTGTGGCTGTTTTTACAACAGGCAAGCCGTCACTATCAAACTTTGCCAAACCATTGTTTTGGTTTTCTACTGCCATTAGGTCTATGCCCTTAGCGTCTTTAAAGTCGCCCGATACACTACTTAAAATTGTTGCGCCGTTGTCACACGCAAGAAAATATCTTGGGTCGCTGTTTGTTAAACCTTCCACACCCAAAGCAACGCCTAATGCTTCAATGTCTTTTTTAGCGACATCGGCATCTTTACTAGATAAAAATACAACTTTTGCGCCATTTTGTATTGCTTTTTTAAGTCTACTTTTAGACCTTCCGCTTAAAGACTGATTATCTAAAACAAATTCAAAAAGTTTGCCGTTTGCTTTATCACCCTTAGTTTCTGCCCAAAACCTTGTTAGTGCAAACTCTTCTACTGCATCTATACCCTTTGAGCCAGCTTTTTCTGCCACATTTGCACCTGCATTTACAGCATTTGGTATATCTTTTGTTGCGTGTCTATAAATAGTGCCTATTGGCTCAATTGCTAAATCTAGTGCTTCTTTTTTAACAGCACCACCTACTTTTTTAGCAGCTCCGCCAACCTTTTTAGCACCAGCCCACGCTTTTTTTGCCCTAGACCACTTATTTTGTTTACCTTTTTGTTTTTTCTTTTTAGACATAATATCCTCCCGCATTTGTTATTAGTATGACCAAATTTGTGTATTTTGTCAAATATATAAACAAACAAAGAACTATTTTTAGTTGCACAAAACAAAAACTTGTGCTAAAATACTTAAATATTACATAAAAGGAGATACAAATGAACATTTTTCACGACATTGAAAAAAGCCGTATAAAACCCGAAAAATTTGTTGCATTTATAGAAATTCAAAAAGGTGGCAAAGTTAAATACGAGTTAGATAAAGAAACAGGCTTGGTTATTTTTGACAGACTATTAAGCACAAGTATGGTTTACCCTGCTAACTATGGGTTTATACCTCGCACATTAGGTGGCGACGGCGACCCACTAGATGTTTTAGTTATAACCACCGAACCACTAAACAGTGGTGTTTTGGTTGAAGCAAAACCTATTGGAATTATTAACATGATAGACGATGGCGAAGCAGACGAAAAAATAGTTGCAGTTGCTACTAGCGACCCATTCTTAAAGAATGTAGAAAGCCTAAAAGACTTGCCACAACACACATTTGACGAAATGAAACACTTTTTTGAGCACTACAAAGACCTTCAAAACAAAAAGACCGAAATAACAGGTATAGAAGGCAAAGAGCGTGCATTAAAGATTATTCAAGATAGTTTATACAACTATGATGCAGAATACGATAGATAAAAAATTTTTTGTCAATAATTGGGTATAACTACCCTTTTATTTTTTTATAACTATTTTTAGTTGTAAAACATATAAAAAAATGATAATATTAATTTATTAAGGGTACTATGCAGTACTATGCACTATATAAAAGGCGGTATAAAGTGTTAAAAATAAAAGACCCCAAAGGCAGTATTTTTAAACCCGAATATAAAAGATATACCCTATGGGCAAAAGTTGTTGCCCTACTTTTAGCATTGGCTGTTATATTAAACTGCTATATATACCTAAATTCGCATTTTGCAAAAATTATTGCAGGTGCATCTATGTGCCCAAACCTAAACTCTACCGAAACGGGACAGTATTCGGGGCAAAAAGATATAGTGCTTGTAAACAAGTTTACAAAACCTAGTTATAAAGACATTGTTATTATAAACACAAAGGGTTTGGTTACATTTGATGCACAAAACACAAAACTAATAGTAAAGCGCATTATTGCTGTTGGTGGTGATAAATTAAAAATTATACACAACGAAGAAACCAACAAAAACGAAGTTTGGCGCAATGGTGTAAAATTAGAAGAAGATTATATAAACCCCGATACCGATAAATATGTTGTAGAAACATTTAACAAACAAACTAACTGGTATATAAAATGCCCACGCGATAGTGATGGTTATATAACCATACCACAAGGCTATTACTTTTTTATGGGTGACAACCGAAACAATAGTTTAGACTCGCGCTATGTTGGCCCACTAGACCAAATACGCATGCTGGGCGTTGTAGATAAAATAATTTATGACAACACAATATGGCACGATATTATTGCCACGCTTTTACAATTTAACTTAAACTTTTAAAACAAAAAATCCCAACTAATTGTTGAGATTTTTTTGTTTTTTATTCACCCGATGTATTCTCTTGTTGCGTGCTATCTAATTTTAATATTGGGTATCCACCTAATACTTTTATATAGTTGCCACTATTTAGATATGCGTCCATCAATTCGTCATATTGTGTTAAATCACTTAAATCTTTTACAGCAAATGCTGGTGCACCATTTACTGCTTGCCCCGTCGAGTTGTAAGCACAAGCATATACTATATTATTGATGTCTTCAATTAAATAGTATGAATTAAATACATTTACCGAGTTTTTCTTACTTGTTGATTTATCGTTATAATCGTTTACAAATGTAAAGTATGCTCTTTCATTTTCACCACTTGGGTAAAGGGTTATACCGTTGTATTGTGTTTTAGTTTCGTTTAATGTGCCACCTGTTAACACCTTGTATGTGGTATAACAATCATAAATGTTTAATATACTGCCCGAAACACTTGTTGGTTTTGTAAAACCACCCGCAAGATAACCAATAAATGTATCTACTTTGCAGTTGTAAATACTTAACGACTTACTATTAATCATTCCAATAGCAGCACCCATATTTATTTCTTCACTATCATTTGCCAAAACAAAGTTAACTTTAATTATGCATTTTTGAAGCATATTTGCGCTAAATTTTGCAAATAATCCACCTGCATAGTTTTCGCTTGATGCTGTTGCTTTTAGGGTTATTTTGTTTTCGCTTCCTGTTGCTGTTGAAGAGCGTATGCTGTATGCATAAACATTTTTAACCGAACCTTTACAATCTAGGGCAAAGCCACCAAAATACAACTTTTTGTTAGGTTCTGGGGTTTGTATTGTTTGTTCGCCTATTATTAAGTTTAGGTTATATACATCTGCGGTATTTAACACATCATTAAATATTGTATAAACTACTTCGTTTGTTCGTATGTCTTGTGTATAAGATTTTACATACAAGTTTTTGCCATTACCATTAAACAACGCGCCAATAGTTGGTTGTTTAGTTTGCCTAGCAATACACGAGTTGTTTGTTACAAAAACATTTTTAACTAAAGCAACATCTACATCTGGGTTGTCTATTAAATAACTATATAGTTGCATATAATCTATAATTTCGTAAGGGTTTGCAAGTCCGTCACCTGTGTAGTATGCTAATTTTATATCTTCGTTGTTATAATATCTTGTAAACATACTAATACCATAGTTATATGCACTAATAGTTTTCCAAATAGCAGATAGTGTGTTTCCGCTTTCTAAAATTGTGTTTTTAACTTCAACATCACCATTTTCTACATAATATACAACATAAGATACACAATCTTTAACTGCATTTCCGCTTGCGTTAAATACTTTACCTAAGTTAGATGTGTTTATGGTATATACTTGCCTACCTATAATGTAACTATTTGTTAAAATAGAGTTTGTACCTACTAACCCACCAAAACTTGTATTATTTGCAGTATTAGTAAACACAAAGTCGGCATAAGCATAACAGCCATTTACTTGCCCTAGGTTGTTACCAACCAAACCACCTACACTTGCACCAGCGCCTATATCTAACTCTAAAACAGTCCAGTTTGGTGCATCATAGTAGTTTACAAAACTGCTACTATTCTCTTCAAATTTTTGTTCGGTAAATACATAGTGTGCGTCATCTTGTATGTCTTCGTCTATAATACTGCCAAGTCCACAATCAAACACTAAACCACTATTTTCGTTTGCCAACAAACCAAACGCGTTATTTATTGTTTTAGACAATTTATTATTATTAAGTTTTAACTTAATACCACTAATTAACATTTCTTGTGGAATTTGTGTAAACAAGTTTGTGCTGGTTGTTACTTCGGCGTTATCGGCAACTAATCTTGCAATATTATCGTTTAAGGTTATGCTATTTGTTGTGTTATATGTTGTGCTTGCTAATCTAACAATAGCACCTTCTTCGGTATTGTTGCCAATTAATTCTAGATTATTAATTTCTATAAACCTTGTTTTTGCGTTGTCTGTAATGCTATTTACAATAACATTTGATACAGCAAAATAACTATATAAAGTTTGTGTTTCTTGACTTGTAATCGATGGTATAGCAAATCTAGTAGGGTTTGTGCGTGCAGAATTTTCTTGCAACCACTTATCGCTATTTGTTAAGTCGTTTAAACTTAGCATTATAGCACTTTCGTAAATACTAAACTGACCTACCATATTAGGTACATAATATACTTTTGTTAACCTTACACTATTTGTTGCAATATCGTTTGTGATAGCATCAACATTTATAAGGTTGTTGTTTTTATAAATAATTGCTGTACCTATAATACATAGTTTTAGCATTTCGCCTTGAATAGCACCAACAGCACCAGCAAGGTTAAACACATTATTGTCATCGCTTGTGCCTGTGTATTTACTATAAATAGCACCATAAGCAACACTATTATTAATTTCAAGCGTGCCACTTTGTCTTACACCCGCAAAACCACCTATGTTTATATCAATATTATTTGCACCATTTTGTATATTAATTGTGCTATAAACCGCACTATTATTAATATACGCCTTTTTGGTGCTATCTATAATACCAACCAAACCACCAGCATTTAGGTTTGCCTGAGGTGTTAGGGTTAAGTCGCCCATTGCAATAACCGCATTAATAACATTGGTTTTATCGGCTGTTGAATTTAACTTACCAACAAATACACCCACATTTGCTGTATTTGTGTTTGTTATTATAAAGTCTGCTTCAACTGTACTAAATCCAATTTCGGCATTAGTTTGGGCATCAAACAAACCAGCAACACCACCAAAGTTTGTAACTACTTGCATAGTTAGGTTATATTCGCCACCGTTTTTTACCACAATGTTGTTGGCTTTTGCTATGCCTGATAGTTTACCAAAAGCACCACCTATGTTTGCATTTGCACTACCAGTTATTGTGTATGTGCCTTTGTTTGAAACTGATATATTACTAAAACTTGCACTATCTACATACCCCGCAATACCACCCATAAATAAGTCTGCATTAGCGGTTATTGTAGAGTTTTGTTTTATGTTTAGCACCATATTAGATGTATTATTTATTACACCGCGTACAGTATGTTGTCCGCTTATATAACCAACTAATCCACCTATATATGTTGTGCCATTAAATGTTGCGCTTAAATTTAGTGTAAGGTTGCCATAATTGTTAGAGTTTATGCTAGATATGTTTTGCTGGGTGGTTGCATAAGATAAATCACCAATCAACCCACCAAAACGAATTTCGTTTGCATAAGCACCATTAAAATTAATTGTGCCACTTACCTTGCAGTTGTATATAGAAACTTTATCTTTAACTTGGCCTACAAAACAACCAAATGTTGTTGTGCCTGCTAGCAAGGTTAGGGTGTTTTTAATTTCTATTTCTACATTGTTAAACGAACAATTAATTGCACTATTACATAACAACGATTTTATTGCGTTTGTTGGATTTTGAGTTACATTAAATACAAACTTAACATTATTTAATGTCAAACCTTCGGCATCACCAAATAATGGTGTAAAGTTTTGTGTAACATTTACATAAACCGTGTGTTCGTTGCCTTGCAATACAACATTTTTAGCATTAAATGTTTCGAATGTGTTATAAATTATGTTGTTTTCGTCATCTATGGTTAAATTATCTATCAAATTGTATGTAGAAACTGCACCATAAGCCTGTTGTAGTTTTACCCAATCTTCTTTTGTTTTTATATCTACCGTATATACAACATTGTTGGTACGCAAAGTTGGCATTATGCTTTCGGTTTTTGTGGTATCTACTGCCCAAACATTTTCTTCTTGCATTGCCAAACCGTTAAATATAATTGTATCTTTTTGTATTGTATCTAGGTAAGATACCGAATACCCTTCTAAGAAGTTAGTATATAACTGGTTAGATGGCGCTAAATTGCCTATTTCGTATTCAAAGGCTAATTCTTTATTTGTTCCGCCTTTATTTACAGCAAAAATACCATATTTGCTGTTAGAATATGCGGCTTCTTCTTGACCTTGAATTTTTACAACAAATATATCTTTTTTAGATGTTGTACGATAATAACCTATTGTGTTACCTTTGTATGCAACATTATTATAGTTGTATGCAGTTGTTTGTGGCATTTTGTTTACTGCAACTATTGTTGTTTCGGTATTAGTATAAACTTGACCATTTAAGTAACCAATTAATCCACCAACTGCTTGTTTTGCATATACAAATGATGTAGTATAAACACGGTCTATATCAGAAACAGCATATTTTATTAAACCGCTTTCGCTATTGTCTGAATAAGCTAGCAAACCACTTATGGTTTGACTAGTATCTACACTTGTTATTAATGTATTAGTTGCAATACCAATTAAACCACCAGCAATGTGCGCTTTTTTAGATACAACTTCGGCACGAGTATAACTATCTAAAATGCTACCACCAAAGTTTAAACCTACCAAACCACCAATTGCTATGCTATTAGAACTTGCAAATATATCTAGGTTGCCCAAAGTGTTGTTTACATCGGTAGAACTTAATGCTTGGGTGTCTAACGCTTTTTGAACATCTTGGTTATAATCTACATAACTATATTTAATTTTACCTAAGTTTTCAGCAACTAACCCACCAGCAACAAAGTTTGTACTGGTTATTAGTTGGGCGTTTTCTTTGCTTGGGTCGGCTAAAACAAACTTGCTGTTTGTTAAAGTACTTTTTGCACCTAAATAACCAACTAAACCACCAGAATGTTCGGCGCTGATTGTAATTTTAGCGTTATCTACAACCAAAAATTCGGCTGTGCTTTCTTCGTCTATAATACCAGCAATTCCGCCCGCATAACTGCATTGTTTGTTTGTGGCAGTGTTTTCTGCCGAGTATGTAGAAATGCTGTATTTATTTTCGCCACTAGATGCTGCTATGTACGAACTTGATACCGACACACCAGAAACAATATTGCTTAAACTACTATTTTTTATTACACCAGCAAGACCACCCGACATATTATAACCTATAATACTGCTATTTTCTGTACCGCTGATGTTTATATTAGATATACTACTTTCTGTTATTTCGCCAGTCAAAGCACCAACTTGTTTAAAGTCACCCGCTAAAATGCCATTAAGAAGTTTTATATTCAACCCCGAAACAACCGAATTTTTAACAGCACTAAACAAACCTATTGATAAACTTGAATTATCTCCGCCCTCGGTGTTAAAGCTTAGGTTTTTAACATCTAAACCGTTACCTTGCAAGTGAGTATTTTCAAGTACTTTTTTGTATGAATATATTGGGAAGTTGTTAAATTCGTTAAAGTCTATATCTGCAACAATGCGGAAGTATTTATCGCTATAATATATAGTGTCTTCGCCAAAATATCTGTTAAAGTCTTCGGCGTTTGCAAGAACTATTGGGTTGTTTTTATCACCCCAACCGCAATCTTCTTCTTTTAATAAGTAGTTTGCATTTTCATCACGCAAGCCATAAGTTATTTTGTTGGCTGCAATAAGGTTAAAGGTTGCACTTGTTACTTCGTGTGTATCTGTGCCCTCACCCACCATCTGTGTTTTAGGGTAAATTTGCCATACAAAACTATCTATATCTAGGTCTGGTTCTAGTTGTTCTTTATCATATAAAGAGAAGCCATATAGATATTTAGATGCGTTGCCTAATTGATTAATATCTAGGCCTATTGCCTGTTCGGCTGGGTGTTGAATAATGGTATCTTGAATTAAATAATAACTGTTTGTTACACTACCAAAGTTTTGCAAGTCTTGTTTTGTATCTACACCTACAAATAAGCCATTAACAAGCGAGTTTGTAGATTGAACTTTACTTAACGAAATGCTTGTGTTTATTTTACCATTTTTGCTATTTGTGTAAACTAACCCACCTACACCCATACTACTGTAAAGTGGAATGTTGCTTAAACTATTTTCTATTACACCATCGTTTGTATGAACAAGCCCTGCAACCGTGCCTTGCGATTTAACACCGCCGTTTGTGGCCATTGTGTCGTTGTTTTGGGTATTAATGCCACCCTGAACATAACAACCATATACACGACCCATTGCGTTTTGTTCGGCAACCAAACCTGCAGTTTTTGTGCTGCTTGCACTTGCGTTTGTAGAGTTTATAACATAACCGTTTGCAAAATAACTGCTAGAAATTACATTAGTGTTTAACCCAACAAGCCCTGCCACATTTCCACCAGCATATAGGTTAAATGATGTTGCTTCGTTGCCTAAAACTTCATCAAGTGTTACCACACTGCCATTAACAACAATGTTGCCACTTCTGCCCACCCTAGCGTTTGTAATAAAGCCGTTGTTTGTACCTGCAATTCCACCAATGTGTGTTGTTAAACTATTTAGTGTTGTGGCATAGCCACCTGTTAATATAAACACACTAATAGGCGATTGCTGTTTATTTTCTTCGTCATTATATTTTAATTGATTAAATATAGATTTTGTGTTAGCCGAAACTAAACGGTCATCTAAATAATTAAATGTATCTTGTGTACTACCTAGTGCACTATCGTCAAGGGTTGCACTTTCTAAACCTAAACTATCTGTTTGGTCGTTATTTTGTTTGTAGTTAAACAAGTCTATCCAGTCTATTGCTTTTTCACCTTGCGAAGTATTTACTTTTATATCTTTAAATGCAACTACATCTACATTATAAATAATACCTTGGTTTATACCAGCAACAAAACCAAAATCTACAACAGATTTATCTAATGCATCTACATAAACAAGCATAGATACATCTAAAATTAGGTTTTTAACAACTGTATTAACACCAATGCTTGTAAACAAACCAGCACTAATGTTTGTTGAAGTTGCAGTTTTTTGTGATGTTAAGTTAAGACTGCGCAATACAACTTTGTGGTTGTTAAAGTCTAGGTTTGCCACATTTAATTCGAATGGCTCCCAGTTATCTAACACTAAATCGTTAGTTAGCATATAGTATTGACCAGTTTTGCCATTTAACTTTTTAAAGTCTTCTACACTATCTATGTGCAAAGGTTTTTCTTCGGTGCTATCTACCACCACATTTAAGGTTATGTTGTAGTTAATTGTTTGAACATATTTATATTCATGTGGGTCGTTTGGCAATTCTGTACTTATTTGCAACTCGCCTGCTGTGTTATAGTAAATATATGCTTTTACAGTTAAGGTTAAGCCCGAAACCACATCATTACCAATTAAACGCCAGTTTTTGTTTTCTTCGCCGTATTTGTCGGCAGTAAAGTAAGTATATGCTTGCGCTTCTAGGTTTTTAGTTTCAAACAACCATGCATTAAAGTTGTTTGTTACAAAGTTGATTTTATTCCAAGCAATATAGTCGGCACTTACACCATTATTATAATACATAATTAGTTGTGTGTACGAGTTTGTGCCAATAGTTAACTCATCAGACATTGTTACTATGCCTGTTGTTTCGTCTTTATTCCAAACTATGTGATAGTCTGTTATTATCTCGTTTGCAACAATAAATGTATAAACATCGTTGCCTACAAGTTGACCATCTTGATAAACTTGAATATTTAACCTTATTTCTTCATCTTTTGTTACACCACTACCCACTTTTGCATATAGTGTAACTTCTTGTGATAAGGTTTTGTTGTTTACATAGTCGGCACTAATTTCGCTAGTGCATTCTGCATCACTATAAATTGTAACTGCACTATTAGATGTTGTTATGTTTACCCTAGCATTGCGCAAACTTAAATTTAAGTTAAATGCAAATGTTTGGTTGGCTACTATTAAATATTTATTGTCATCAGTTTTGGCTGTTTTTACATCTTTTAATTCAACAGTCGAAACAAAGCCCGGATATACCGCATAGTCAACAGTACTAAATGCATCTATAACTTCTTGCCCATTGTTTAATTTTGGTGTTATTTTAATGTAGAAGCAGTTTACATCTTCTTTTACACTTGTTGGAAGATATGTGCTTATATAATAAGTTCCATCAAAATATTTGCCTTGTGCTTTTATGCCGGTTAGTTTTTGCAATAACAACTTTCCGTCTGCACTATAACTAGAACCATTAGGAATTTCTACATAACTATTGCCATTTTTATAATATTGTGTAAAGAATATTGTAGTGTTTTGCAATTCGGTAGAATAAACTTCAATATAATCGTAATTAGCATAACTTGGTGTAACTTCTAGTTTTAATATGCCCTCGCCACCCGGAATGATTGTGTGCGAACTGCGTGAAGTATCATCAATTAATGCATCTTGCCCGTTGTAGTAGAACAAAGGAAGAATACTTGCAATAGGTGTTGGCATTATGGTTATGTTTAAACTAGATAAAACTTCGTCGTTGTATATAACATCTATAACTTGACTAACATTTTGTGTTATTTGTTTGTATAAGTCTTTCACTGTTATGTAGTAAGTGTATGTATATAATGTTTTACCATCTACCACAACTTGATTGGTTATTGGCGCAGATAGGTTGTTTATATAATCGCCATTATAGTTAAATTTTGGTGCGTCTATAATGTCGGCAGTAACAACAAATAATAATTCGTCACTTGTATATAAGTCGGCACTATTAATGTTTAAACTAACATTAGGCACAATTTTAACATTAAATGTAAATACATCAACCCCGTGCTCGTCGGTTTTGTTGTAAACAATATCTTGATAGTTTGCGGTTTTGTTTATTGTTTCGCCCGCAACTTCTTCGGTATAATTGTAAACATATTTTAATACATATTTATAACTAATTGTAGCGTTATCTATCATTTTTATAGTGTGTGCTACGCTCATAGGAATATCTACATAATATTCGCTTCCGTTTTCTACCCATTCTATTGGCTGAGTGGTGCTAAATACTATGGCATCTTTGTTGTCTGTTATATATCTTATGTATGCAATTTCGCTAACATCATTTGGCATATCTAATACATTTACGCTGTATGTTTCGTTTTTGTAAACAAGCACTTCTTTACCGCTAGACAACTCGACATCCTCTCCGTTACTTTCGGTATAAAGTTTTACATTAGAAGTATCCGATTTTACCAAAAATTTTAATACTTGCTTTAACGAACTATCTTGTTGCGAAACAAGGGTTAATAAATACTCGCCTGCTTTGTTAAATTTTATAGTTGTATTGCCTACATTAAAGTAAGTGTTTTGTGTAATTGTTACATCATAACTACTATAATTTCTTACAAGAGCAACTGGGTATGCGTTAAAGTTTGTGGTATCTATTAAGTCTTTTAATGCGTATGTGGTGTTTGCATCTAATATAATTCTTTGGCTATCTAAAATTGGTTGATTTAAACTATCATACGCCAAAACTGTTTCGGCTAAAATGTTGCAGTTAATTTCTGGCAAAATGTTGTCGTATAACAACGAGCCATCTACCCTAGTCAATAATGGCAAACCATTGTTATAACTTGGGTAAAGGGTTGTAAAGTTGCTATCTAAGTTATCAAAATCTAAGCCGTAAGTTGTAGTATTAGCCACGCCATTTTCTACTATATTAGCATAAGATTTATTTAATAAACTATCTTTGTTAATATACGCTGGACCTATGTCATTTTGAAAGAATATTAAAGCTATATCGGTGTTAGATGTTACTACATTAACAAAATTGTAAGAAACATTATTTTCAACTATGTCAGGTGTTCCGCTTTGGCTTGAATAGTTATATTGAATTAACGCAGCAATACTATTTGCACCAACCGTGCTATAAATATTAGCACTTACAAAACAATGGTTAACTTTTATTAGACATTCAGCTGAACCGTTTTGTAAAACAACCAATCCCGCAATCATCTTTGCTTGTATATTTGGTTGTGTTTTATCGTAGGCAAGCACATAACTATAACTTAAATCTACACCACCCCACGCCGATGCTATAAAGCCTGCCGCGGTCCAGTTAGATATAATAGCGTTATTGCCATACATACGCACTACACAATTAGTTATAACATTACTTACTTCGCAAGCATTGTTTTCGTCATCTAATAATTTATTTCCTACACCAATAAAGCCAGATACAAAGTTAAGAGATGAGCCAATTTCAGCAGATACAATAACACCATATAATTCATTATAAGCAACATCACTTTGCAAGTTTACTTCGCAATTATTAAATTCGGCACCAACCGCATTTCCTGCTATAACACCAAATTTTAAGTGAGCATTATTTTGTGTGTTTATTATAACATTGTTATTTAAAGATACAGATACATTATTAAAGATGTGGTTATAAATAATTGTGCTATAATTTAACGGTTGCACTTCTTCGTAAGCATTTGTTTGTGTGTTTAAATAATAGCATTCGGCTTTTTGTGTTGGTGTTAAATAATCATTAACTATAATCGAAGCCAAAATACCAACTTTATTTCCTTGAGTATCAGGACATTCTGTTAAAACACTTTCAAAAGCGTTGCTAAACACAAAATCAATATTATTAATGCTACCATTTTTTATTTTACCAAACAAATTTAATGGTGCACTTAAAAAGTGCAAAGTTGTTTTATTATCTGCAAACAATACACCACTAAACCACCCATTTGTGTTTAAACCTGCTGGTATATTAATGCCGTATATATCGTTTTCTACTTTTATGTATTGCCCTTCGTATGTGTTGCCGTTATAGATGTTTGTTATAAAGTTTTTAAATTCGTTGGCAGTTTTTATAACAAATGGGCTGTTTGGTGATTCACCACTATTTATATGTACATTAATAGTTTTAAATATAGGTAGTTTTGCCGTATAACCTAGTATGTTAGTACCATCAGTAGCCACAAATACAGGTTGCCCACCTGCTGTGCCAAAAGTATAAACATCGGTAGAAACATCACGAAGAAGAGCAATAGAATCTAGCGCGTAGAATGTTATAGAAGTATCTGCATTACTCCCAGTATAATCCGGGCTAATAGATAACTGCATAGTATTTGGGTCGAACCTAATAATGCCGTTATCTAAAACCGAATTAACTATACCGTCTTTTATACCCTTAACTTCGTTTATAAGCGAAACACTTAAACCTTGTCCGCCCAAACTATATACCCACCTTGCGTCATAAACATTATTTGGTTGAACACTAATGTTTAATGCTGTGCTTGGCGTGTTTAAACCACCATACTCTAAATTAATTTCGTCAACAGTATCTACATATTCACTTCTTACTGGCTGAATAATACGCAAAGTAAATACTGATGTTTTTTGTATAGTATTGGCTTGTGTTATAATTACACTAATTTTATATTCATATACATATTCTTTTGCAGAATCATCTAAAACAGATGTAAAGCCCATCCAAATATTATATGGCGAATAAAGTTGTGTACTATCGTTTTCGGTGTACTCTTGCGAATCGGTACCAACATTTATAATGCTAGCAAGTTTGTTAGGAATTCCACTTGCATAGTCTATACTATAATGATAACTTACTGCCTGTGTGCTATCGGTAGGAATTTGGCTTGATGTGCTTGTTTCGCTGTTTATATAGTTTGGCACTTGCCTATTAGTACCATAAGGTCTTGCGTAAAAACTAATATATAATTCTTTAGAACTTAAAGCCGAGGCATTTAAGTGTGGCTGACCCGCACTCATAAAACTTTGTAAACCCATTTGGTTTAAATAATATGCGGCATCATTATAAGGGAAAGTGTTTTGCTTATCAAAAGCAACCGAGTCGTTATCATATATTTCGTAAACTAATGTATTGTCGTTTTCGGGAACATAAAACTCTTCGTTGTTTATAGTCCAAACAACACCTTCAATTTTGTTAAACACATAAACTTTAAAGCCACGGTTTATACTGCTTATGTTATAAATACCATTTTCGTCTTTTACAAAAGTGCTTGCAACACACACAACATTATACTCGCCTGCTTTTTTAGCGTTTAGGTATATAACACTTTCACCACTAGTGTTATCTTGGGTTATGCTTATACCACTGGTGTATTCACCTTGTATTTTATAAATAGTATATGGTTGATTTGTGGCAATAATATCTGCACCTGTTGGATTTGCAACTGCGTTTAACCTAATTCTAGAATCTGCTTGCAAATACATTGTTTTTAAACCATAGTTTAATATACTGCTTGGCTGAGATATTTCGTCATCTTCTGCAATCTCTCCGTTATAGCGTGTAACTTCACCAGTTTTTCCAGTAGATTGTTCATAATTTATGCTAAAACTTTGTGCGCTTTTTATAACTCTTACAATAAATTTGTAAGTTATATTATTTTCGGAAGTAACACTAACTTCTACACTACCTTGCGCGCGTGGGTATAAAACAAACTTGTTTGAATTGTCTTGTGTTATTATGCGCACAACTTCTTCACTATTGTTAGAAGTGTTTACAATAAACGATTGGTTTGCCTCGGGTGTAACACTAGAACTACTGTCATAAGTTTTAGTGGTATATTTAACCGCGCAAGCAACCCCGTTTTGACTGTCGTCCATAGAAATGTATGCATATTTAACATCTTCTACTTCGTGAATAATGCTAAAGCCATTGGTGTTTATATCATCTATGCTTATTACACTATCTTTAAAATTGCAAGTAACAATACTTGTTAAAGTGTCATCTACATCTGTTATTTGTAAAGTTTTTACAACCAACTCTACACTTGTTATTATATCTGCCGAAGTTGCATTAAAGGCAATATAAATTTTTGTACCATTTACACCACTTGATATAATGTCTGTTATATCATCGTTTAAGTTGATTGGCACAACAACATTATTTTGGCTATAATAATATAAAGTTACAATTTCTTTTGCCCTGTTGGTATAGCCTTCGTCTATATCACCATTATCGTTTCTTGCCCTTAGGTCTAAGGTAAACCTTTTATATGCATCTGGTAAAGTTAATGGCGTAACATTTACACTAATATAAGCATCCTTTCCGTACACAATTTGAGCATCTTCACCGTCGCCATCTTTTTGTTGTTCGTAAATACTAATTGTTGCGTTTGTGTTAGATGTTATGCCATTAGCGTTTGTAAGTTGAATGTATGTTGGGGTGTCTATTACTTCAACATCAATTTGCTTTTCGTAAGAAAGAACTTTTTTATAATCGTTTAGGTTTGCAACATTGCCATTGCCTGTATAGTTTGGTACATAATATAAATCTACACCAAAAGTTAAACTTGCACTACCCCTGCTTGCCGAATATATATCAAAAGCACCATCATTTTCTTCTACATAGCAAATATTTTTATTGTTTGTATTTGCAAAATACACCGCATGCAAGTTACCAACACTAGATAAATCTACCGCAGTTTTTGTTTGACCAAAACTAGCAAGTCTTTGGTTAACTGTGTATTGCCCAGCCTTAGAAGAAAGTTTTAGTGTTTGTATTCCGTCTTCAAACTGAGTGTTATATACATCTAACCCCCAACTAGAATCATAAATTAATGCATAAACCGTGGTAGATAGTTTTTCTTTTTGTTCATCGGTTAAATCTTCGGCATATTCACTGCTTCCGCTAACTGCACGCAACGAAGTAACAGTTATTGGCAACATACCCAAAACCGCATTGTTATCTACCACAATATAACTTAAACCATTTTCTTCTTCAATGCTAACGCCTTGAATGTTTTGTATTTCGTATTTAACCGCACGAACGCTAGAATATGTTGGGGTAAACTTTACAATTTGTTCGTCGTTTAGTAAATATTTTTTGCTATTTTCTTGTATGGTTGGTCGCATAAATGTAAGCGTGGCATTATTGTCTTCAATTGCACTTGTAGGCAAAAGCGACCTAATTTTTAGGCTAGCACTTACCTTGTGTGTTTCGTTAGAATAAACAACAACCGGAATAATACCCGAGGTTAAAATTGTAACATTAAATGTTGTAGTGTCGCCCCTAGTCCTTGTAGAATTTATAACCGCCTTATCTTGCGGAACAGACAACTTCATAGTTTTAACCATATCTTCGGTATAACCCAAAATTGTTGCGCTAAATTCTATAACATTTTTTGTAGGGTCAGATTCATCAAAACTTATGTCTATATACTTACTGCCATCTTCTTCTTCAACAATGTTTGCGCCCTTTAACTCAATAGACAAATTTTGGTATTTATCGCCACAACCGGCAAAGCCAAAAATGCCACCCAAAAAGGCAACCAACATTAAACTAAAAATTGCTATTTTGTTTTTCATTTTTTACCCCTATTTTTTATACAATTTAGTTTGTTACTTTTTGTAAGTTTTTATTTAATTTTTGTATATATTGCGTATAATTTTTGACACTATCTTACCTAAAAATTAATACTATTTAATTTTATTAAATAATGCAATAAAAAGCAAACAAAATAGCACTAAAAATAACAAATAATTACAATTTATTTTTATTTAAATAAATAAAAAATAAAATTATAAAAATAATGCCAAAAAACACTTTTTTAGTTGTGTTTTTATTTTTTATTAGATATACTTTTTGTAAATCAAAAAATGGAGGATTTTTAATGAGTAACGATAAAATTTTAGATACACTAGAAAACCAGTTTGGAAACTGGTGGCAACACAACTTTGTTGCACCTAAAATGACATCTAAACTTTACCCTTACACTGCACTATTTAGCCCAATACAAATAAACGGGGTTAAAGTAAAAAACCGCATTGTTATGGGGCCTATGGGCAACATTAATATGGCAGAAGAAACAGGGCGACCAAACCAAATGATGATAAGTTATTTAGCCGAGCGCGCAAAAGGTGGCACGGGGCTTATAACAACAGGGCTTATACCAATTAGCCACGGCATAGATAGCACCGTAACCGAACTTGGCAAACTTTCGTATTTCCCTCGTATAGACCGCACCCGAACAGTTATGTCGGGCTGGCGCGAACTTGCACAAAGTGTGCACGCATACGATAGTAAAATTTTTATTCAACTAACCGCAGGTCTTGGGCGCGTGGGCAACCCACAATGCCTACTTACACAGTTAAAACTACCTGTTAGCGCTTCGTGGAACCCAAACTTTTACATTCCGCAAATACCTTGCAAAAGGCTAAGTGATTGCAAACTAAACAAACTTATAAAACGCTTTGGTCAAGCAAGTGCCGACGCAAAAGCGTGTGGCTTAGATGGTGTATATCTTCACGGGCACGAAGGCTATTTGTTAGAACAACTAACCAACCCCGCTTTTAACAGACGAAAACTTAGCAAGTATGCAAACTATCAAACTTTTGGTATAAAAACCGTACAAGAAATTCGCAAGCGAGTTGGACCTAAATACCCTATTATGTATCGTATAGATTTATCGCTAGCACTAAATGCCACATATAAAGACAAACTTACTAAAATAAAAAGCCTTAAAAAGTTTAAAAACGAGCGTACTATTGCCCAAACCCTAGATTATATGAAAAACCTTGTGGCAGCGGGCGTTGATATGTTTGATGTAGATTTAGGTTGCTATGATAACTGGTGGCTACCTCACCCACCTAGCAGTATGCCTAGTGGTTGCTTTTTAGATATAAGTAAAATTGTAAAAGATTATTTTGCTAAGCACAAAGTTGTATCTAACATGGGCTTGCCTGTGCCTGTTGTGGCTGTTGGAAAACTTGGTTACCCCGACTTTGCCGAACAAGCCTTGCGCGATAATATGTGTGATATGATAATGCTTGCCCGTCCACTTCTTGCCGATGCCGAATGGGCAAATAAGGCATACCGCGGAGATACAAAAAACATTCGCCCTTGCATTGGTTGCCACGAAGCCTGCATAAAAGAGTTTGTAGAAGGTGGACACCCACAATGTGCCGTAAACCCACGCACAGCATTCGAAGATGTATTCTCGCAAGAAATGCCTAAGGCCGAAAAACAAAAACGCATAGCCGTAGTTGGGGCTGGTCCTGCTGGTATAACTGCCGCAAAAACACTTCTTTTAAGAGGACATATCGTAGATTTATACGAAGCAAGCACATCGCTTGGTGGAACTTTAATTCCTGCAAGCGTACCACAAATTAAGTATGAACTAAAAAACTATGTAGAATATTTAACTAATCAAGTTAAAACTTTACAAAAAAATAAAAACTTTACATTATATCTTCACACCCCTGCTAACATCACAAACCTAAAACAAGGCAAATACGATGTTATTATCACCGCAACAGGTAGCAATATTATAAAACCAAAAATTGAAGGCATTGAAAACAAGAATGTTGTTACTGTTACACAAGCATTAAACAACCCAAAACTATTAAAAGACAAAAAACACATAGTTATAATTGGTGGCGGAGATAGTGGCTGCGAAACCGCATACTACTTAAAATATGAGTATGGCATTGATGTAGATATTATAGAAATGACTGGCGCTGTTATGTCACAAAGTTGCACCGCAAACCGCGGACACATTATGCACTACTTGCAAAAGGCAGGTGTAAAAATACACAACTTATCTACTGTTACAAAAATTTTAAATAATGGTGTAGAAATTGATAAAAACATCAGCCCAACCGTGCCCGACCCTTACAACACTTGGCAACCTTTACTTCCCGAAAACATCAACAACCCACTAGCACCAAAGGTTAAACAAAAAATGCAAAAACAAACAATAAACGCCGATTTAGTTATAATTGCTATTGGCACAAAACCAAACAATCAATTATATAACGATTTAGTAACACAAAATGTAGCACCCGAAATTTATAATGTTGGTGATTCTATTACCCCAGGTAAAGTTTGGCCTGCAACAAAATCGGCATATCGTCGTGCACGCACTATATAAGGAGTTTTTAATATGGAAAAAATAAAAATGAAATTAACAAAAGAAGAAAAAGATATTCTAAACGGCGCACAAGGGCCAACTATGGCAAAAATTATGAATACACTTGTTATGTTTGGTGAACTTGCAGGCGCAAAACGAATGGTGCCTATAACACACGAAGGGCATTTGGTTACTTCGTTTGGTATCAGTCTTATAAAACCACTTTATCGCATAATGGACGAAATTATAAACGCTGGTATTGCTGCTAAATGGAAATTTACCGCCGACCCTCGCCCAATAGATTATAAAAATGTAAAATGCAATCTTTTAAACAAATTAATATTTAGTAAAATTATGTATGGGCAACAAGCCCGTTATGAAGAGCAACTAAAAAAGGTTGGTTTAACAAAAAATAACGATTTTAGTTGTACTTGCTATTTACCCGAAATGGGCAACACCCCTAAATATGGTGACATTTTATCTTGGGCAGAAAGTAGTGCTGTTGTTTTTGCAAACTCGGTTTTGGGTGCCCGTTGCAACCGAAACAGTGGTATGATAGACCTTTTTGGTTGCATTGTTGGTAAAGTACCCGAATTTGGATTATTGTTAGACGAAAATCGTCTTGCAAACTGGGTGGTAGAACTAAAAACCACATCTCTACCCGATGCACAAATTTTGGGTAGTGCCATTGGCTTAACAGTTGGTGATGGTGTACCATTTATAAAAGGTCTAGATAAATATTTAGGCAAAGAATTAAACGACAAAGCAATTTCTTATCTAAAAGATATGGGTGCTGCTAGTGCAAGCAATGGTGCGGTTGGATTATATCATGTTCAAAATCTAACCCCCGAGGCTAAAAAGAACGGTTTAAAAATGATTGCAACTGGTGCTAAAAAATTAATTATAACCGACAAAGTATTAGAACAAGTTTATAAAAACTACCCAATTTTATGGAAAAACATGGATGCAAAACCATATATGTGCTTTATAGGTTGCCCACACCTATCAGTAGAACAACTAATAGACTGGACACACAAAGTTACACAAGGTTTAAAACAAAACAATCAACAAAAACTTAGTGTTAGAACAATATTCACAACAAGCCCTGCGGTTTTAGAGGCATTTTCTAACACCCCAGAGTATTTACAATTACTAGAAACAGGCGCGCACCTTAGTTGCATTTGCCCACTTATGTATATGAACAACCCAATAGCAGGCAAAAAGCCAATTATAACTTGCAGTAACAAACTTCGAACATACACAAGCGCACGCTTTTACACCGAAGCACAAATTTTAGATATAATTACAGGCAAAAAGGAGAAATAATATGAAAAAAACTTTTAAAGGGCGTGTTATTGCTGGTGGCAACCTAACCGCCGAAGCCGTTGTATCGCATAACGGATTAAACACTTTGGCAACCTTTCAAAAAAGTGCATTAAAAAATGCTAAAAAAATTATAGGAAGCGACCAAAACAACCCCGATGTATATGGCAAAGTTTTAACTGGTAAAATTTTGTGCTTACCTATGACAATAGGTTCGACTACTGGTGGTTTGGTTATTCAAACAATTTGTCAAATGAAAATTAACCCTAGCGCATTTTTGTTTAGCAAAACAATAGATTCGTTGGCACTAAGCGGTATAACCCTTGCAAAAATTTGGGAAGATAGCAATGTTATCGCAATAGACAACTTAGGCGATGACTTTTTAAACGCTGTAAAAACTGGTGATACCCTAACCATAAAAGAAAATGGCGAAGTAGAAATAAATTAAAAAATTAAATAAATATAATTTACAAACAACAATATTTTAGTTATAATATACCTATAAAAAATAAGGAGAACATTATGGCAGACATAAGCAGTTTTGGGCCTGATGTCCAACTAATTTGGAAAGACCGTAAAAGATTTTGTGGGTTACCATTAAGTTTTACACGCTATTATCTTATCCGCAAGCCTGGTCAATGGGTAAAATTAATACAAGATATAGGCTTTTTTACCAGCAAAGTAGAAGAAGTTAACTTGTTTAGGGTTGATGATATTAGTGTTTTTGCATCTTTTTCAAATAAATTTTGGGGTGTAGGAAACATAAGGGTTCATTCTAGTGATGCTAGTTGCCCCGAACTAACACTTTTGCGTGTTAAAGACCCTAATAAAGTTAGGTCACTAATTATGGACCTAGTTGAATCTGAGCGTAAATCACGCAATGTACACTACGGTGAATTTTCATAAGCAAAAAAGATATGTAAACCATATCTTTTTTTGTTTATATTATATAATTAGAAATTATTTTACACACTGTTTTTGCACTGCTTAAAACTTCGGTAGTTACATCACCTATTAAAACAATACTTCCCCACACATCGCCATTATTTTTTATAGGCAAAACAACATTTTTCAAAACACTTTTTTGCTGTAAAATATTTACATTATTTAAGTTATTTAATTTATAACTTTCGTTTAATGCAATAGTGTTTAATTTTTGCCCAACATACTCGCTTTTGGGTAAATTTATTGCCCAAACAACACTAGAATTATCACACAATAAAAAACCAACATCTAAAAAATCTTTTAAAGCCTGCATACAGTTTATTGCATAGTTAGTTATTTGTTTAACGGGCTCGTATTTTTCTAAACTTATGGTGCTATTTTGCTGGTCGCAAAAAAACTCTAACAAACTGCCCGAATGTATGTTTAAGGCAAAGCGTATTTCTTTTGGTATAACTACTCGCCCAAGTTCATCTACCCGCCTTACTTGTCCTTTATAATTTTGCATTTTTACCCCTTTATTTTTTTATTATAATAAAACACATAAAAATTATACACACAATAATATATTTATCTTTTTGTTTGACATTTAAAATTATACTTTTTATAATGGCTTAAAGGAGTTTTTTATGCTAAAAGGTATTTCGTTTTATTATGGTTTTAAATCCGACCCCAAAATAAGGGCACAAAAAATAAAAGAAGCAGGCTTTGATTGCGTTATAACCTCGCCCGACCCAAAATTTAACAAACAAAACGCTTCATTAAAACAACAAATAAACTATTTTAAAAAGAATGGCATAAAGCACAGCAGTTTGCACATGCAATATAGCGCAAATCTTTTGCCGTATTTTTGGCAAGACTGCAAAATGGGCAACAAACTAGAAAAACTGCTTAAAAAAGATGTTTTAACCGCCAAAAAATATGGTTTTAAATGTGTTGTGGTGCATTTATCGGGCAACGCAAACCCTATAGGATATGAAAGATTAGAAAGAATATTAAAAGTTTGCAAAAAGGTTGATATACCTTTGGCAATAGAAAACATAAATGATGCCGAATGCTTTTTTAAAACATTTGAAAATATTAAAAACGATTATTTATTATTCTGCTATGATAGTGGGCACAATAATGCTTTTGACCCCAATACCGATTATTTAACACTTTTTGCCGACAAGCTTATTTGCTTGCACTTACACGATAATTATGGTATCAACGCAACCGAAGAGCAATTAAAAAAAGTAAATGTAAATCCTTTTAATTTAGATATGCACACAATAAACAAGTATGGCACAATCAACTGGAATTTAATTGCACAAAAACTAGCAAAAGTGCCACGAGAAATCAACCTAGACTACGAAATTATGATGCGTGCCAGAACAACCGAAACAGAAGATGATGTATTAAAAATTGTATATAACCAAGCCTGTGAACTAGAAAAAATGATATTAAAATATAAAACAAAAAAGAGTTAAACTAACTCTTTTTTTTTATGCAATATATTTTTTTAGTAAAGGCAAGCATTCTTCTCGAGTGGTTGCAGTTTCTTTTAAAAACATCTGAAAACTCTCGCTAGATATAATGTTCTTTTTAGACATATACCCCAAAGTTAAACCGCGTTTTTCATTAAAGATATTTGCAAACGAGTACGCCACAAAATTAATTAAATCGTCTTCGTTTTCAAGAGAATGATTTTTAATAATATTTTTTACTAAACCATTTTGCGTAATATATTTATAAACGGGGTCTAAAAACATACGCAAACGGTCAACCGACAACTTCGACCCACCAGCTATAGCAAGCATTCCCCACTCGTGCGCACGGGTAAGGTTTATAGACATAACATCATCTACACCTTTTTTATATATAAAACACAAATAGTCCATAGCAGGCACACAGCCACAAACTGCCATTTCGGTAACAGATTCTAACAAGTCGTAATACGACCTAGAATACTCTTCTATCGACATTTTAGGCTTGTTTACATTAAGGTCGGTAAACATATTTTTCATTAGGTTAAAATATATATTTTGGTCTTCTATGCTTATATCTACAATATCGGGTCTAAAAAAGCCTGCGCCCGTGCTATTATTAGCGTTTGGGTTTTTATTAAAAAATTCTGCCTTTAAATAATCTAAAATACTACCATCTGGTTTTGGCTTAGGCGTGTTATCTAATGTAGATACGCCCAAGTTTTTATAAACCTTTTTAATAATAGGTTGTATTTTGTTTTTTGTGGTGATTGTTTTTGGCATTTATTCCTCCTAAACAATTATGCTTTTGATACTGTTACTGTACCTACATAAGTATTATCTACTGCTGTACCACTACTGCCCAAAATTGTAAACAATAGTTTTACATTGCGGTTAAACTCTATTTTATCTAAGTTTTCTAGTTGTGTAGGTGTGCCATTATAGCCCAAACTAAAATCTACTTTATCTGTGCCATAAACTCCGTTATCTCCGCCAGTTATACCCGTTGTTTTAACAGATACATCAGGTGTTAATACAACAGTTTCGCCATCGGCATAAGTAGCAGTTAGGTATTTAATAGAGGCATTTATTGTGTTGCCTGTAAGGGTCCAGTTATCTGGTGTGCCATACACAAAACTTACTGGCCAGTCTAGTTTTAATAGATAATCACAATTTGCCACAACAGTACCTGCTGGCAAGTCAACAATTTCGGATTTATATGTATAACTTACAACAATACCAGCCACACTAAGCCCTTCTTTTTCGGTTGGCAAACTTGCTTTTATGTATAAGCAGTTTTTATCATCTTCTAAACTATATGTTAGTATATGCCCTGCTTCCGAATTTGTTAGTGCGTTAGTGCTTTTACGATAATTAGCGCCATCTTTTAACAACCAATAGTATGATGGGTCATAATTTGGTATGTATTGCACTATTTGATTTTGCGATTCGTCAACATATACATTTATTTGACATTGACTTAGGTAAACCTTAGATTGAATATAGTTCCAAGTTTCGCCTTCGGTTGGTTGTTTTTCTATGCAATATAAACTTGGTAAATTAAATTTTTCGTAAGTACTTTGACTGTCTGTCCACTTAACTTTATATTCGCCCCTATTACCGTTTTCGTTTGGTGTAAATGTTGCTTTATATGCATCTTCTTTTTCGGTTAACAATTCGTCACTCTTAAACGACATAGAAGTTGCGTCGCCATAATAATCTTTTGCATTAATTTCTAATGTACTATTAGGCACTTCGGTGTTGCCTTGATACCACTTAATTGTATATGTTTTGTTGCCTTTTATTTTTAATGGGTTTACAGCCAAGTTTATTGCCATATAGTTTATGCCTTCGTTGCTATCAAACTGCTTGCTTACAACACTTTGAGTATCACCTGTGTTAACTATTTTTTCGGGATATTCTAAAATAACTTCGCTGTTTACTTCATTGCTTCCTACCCAAACTTTATAGTTATATACATAACCTAGTTTTGAATACTCTTCGGCACCACCAGGCAAAGCAAGGTTAGAATTTGCACGAATATAAAAAGTTAGCATATTGCTAGCACCAGTTGCAAAAAACTTATCATCTGTTGCACCTAAATACTCGTTTTCGGCTTTAAAGTTAGAATTTGTATAGTAGTGGAATTTTGTTATTTCTTCGGTAACTGTTACTAAAATAGAATCATATTTTCGCACTTGAACAAACCTAGATAATTCGGCTTCGGCTAAATTTTCAATCTTGTTGTAACTGTTATCTATTGCATACTCTTCGCCATTTTTGCGTTCGGTCATAACAAGATATGGCGTAACTATTACACTGCCCGCCCCCATACCTTGAATATAGTTGTAAATATCATTAGGATTTGCAGTTGCAAAACTATATAAAAGTTGACCATAAAATTGTGTGCCTTCGGTATTGCTTGTTACATTTATAACATTTTTATCTATTGGTTTTTCGCCTTCATAACTAGCAAAATACACAATTTTGCCATAAGTATAATTTAATGGGTTAAACACAGCACCTTCTACACCATCTACGCTTGTTATAAGGCTGTTAACATTAACATAACCAGTTGGTTGCCCGTTTATTTCGTAGTTGGTGTTACCACCATCGTAGTCGTGCTTTTCTATTTTTAAATTTACTTGTTTTTGGTATTGCAAAGCAGGTGTTTTTATTTCAATAGTAAAACCTAACTCTTTAACAGTAGATGTCTTTTGCGCAATAGTGCTATCTGCACTTTTATATTTAACATTGTTAAAGCAATCGTTTTCTTCGGAATATATAAACTCGCCCGAACCTAAGTTGGCACTGTCGGTAGCATTTAAGTTTTCTACTTTAATTTCTTGTGTTAAAGATAACGACAAACTTAGCCCTTCGCCATCTTCTAGGCGTCTATTTGGTGTAACCAACCAAATAATATTGTTGTCGCCCAAAGTAGTGTCGGGTGTTATTGTAAGTGGCAAAACACTTTCGTTGGTTGATACTTGTGTTAGCACAAGATTTTTCATTTCACTAATTAACGGATATGGATTGCTTTGTGGGTTGTTGCCCGATGTTTGAATAACAATGCCTAGGTTTACCGCATTATTTAGTTCGGCTTGGGTATAGTCATTTGAAGTAGATTGCAATAATTTTTGAATATCTTGGCTAGATAACTGTTGTGCGCTAACTATTAAACGGCTAGCACCTACATTTAAAGGAACTGACAATCTGCCCGAAACACCCGCTTTTGTTATATCTGCATCAAAAGTTAAACCTTCGAAATAAGCATCTTTTATTACAAAGTTAGAAACTTCGTTAACATTTACATTTGTTTCGGTGCTAATGCTTTGGCTAAATAGTTTTACATTTCCCAAAGATGCACCATATACTGCCTGAACATCTACATCAATAAGTGATTGGTTGTCTTGTGGGGTTTGTTTTATCTCTAAAATATTATCTGCATTAACTTCGGCAATCGAACGCATAGGTGTTTCAAAACTAATTTCTTTATTGTTAAAAGTTATTTGTGCGCCTAAATTTTGTGTGTAGTATTGCCAAATTGCAGCAGCATCTATGCCCCTAATTTTTGCAACTGCCTGATTTATTTTTTCTTTGTTGATTAAACCATCTAAGTTAGATAAGCCGTTTAAACCAAGTTTTGCCCAAGTAGTTGCAAACACTTCTACATAACTTTCTATTGCTTCTTCGTTGCCACTAACATTAGAGTATGCATCAGCAAGAAGTGTGCAAACATTTGCTAACCCTGCCGAATCTAAGTTGTTTAAAATTACACTAGACTTCATTGTTTTTATAGAGTGTGGGTTTAACGCTCTTTCGGGGTAAACTTGAACATAAAGTTTAAATTTATCGTTTTTAACACAAGTTAATTGTTTTTCAATATATTTTTTGCTTTCGCCGTCATTTATTTGTTCGCGGTTAAGTGGAACTATTGCATTTGTTTTATTTAGGTAGTCGGTATATGTGTTATAAAATAAAGTTGTTGTTATTGTTTTGTCACCGTTGGTTGTTGTTTCTATGCGTTTATAGTTTTCGTTTAGGTTGTCGCTAACATTATAATACATTAATGTTGCACTTTGAATTGGCACATCTACAAAAATGTGAATAGGTGTTGCACGCATTTCATCGTTTTCCGAAAAAGCGTGAATATAACAATCTCCGCCCTTATTAAAACCATCAGCATCTTTAATTGCTTTTATTTCAAAACTCTGCCCTAATGTAACTGTGCTAGGAATTTCTATAATGGCTTTATCGGGGGTTATAGTTTTTGCATCAACTTCTGCCGAATCACGCAGCTCTAGTTTTAGTGTTATTGGATTGCTTGGGTCGTTATAACTAAAACCGCCACTAATGGTGTTTAGTGATGTGGTAGAATTATTGCTAACTATTGATAGTTTTGCCGAGCCTTCATTATCGGATATGCTAACTGCTATGCTATCAAATTTAAGCGCTTCGGCTACACCATTAAATTTATTAAAGCCACCTGTTACTAACAACCCCAACACCACCACAACAACTAGTGCATAAACAGCCATAGCGGCATAAGCGGCGACAGTAACAGCATTCATTACGGATGCTTTATTCATATATTTGCTACCTCCAATACAAATACAAAAATACTATCTATCTAGTATAATATTTTGTGCAAATAAAGTCAAAATAAATATACTATTTTTTACAAATTTTTACAAAATAAAAACATAGTTTTTAATATACAAAAAGAAAAAAGCGATTGCTCGCTTTATTCTGTTGGTTCGTCTAAATAATCTTTTTCGGCTAATACGCCAATAAAGTGATTATATATTTGGTCATCTTCTTCTATAGATGTATCAATGTAGTGCATATAATATGATGTTCCTGCGGTGTTTGTGTATTCTTGTAGGTAGAATACTTGTGTGCCAGATACAACACTTAAAGTGTTTTTTGTTGCATCACTAGAAGATAAAGTAACAATTTCTTGTGCGTCAGTGCCAGATATAAGTTTTTTGTATAGCACATTATTTAGTGTATAAAATACATAACTTCCCCTTTGTGCTATAACTGTGGCATTTCCTTCTATAAATTTTGTTTGTGTGCCGTCGGCATTAAACTTATAAACATTGCTGCCGTCACTTATAAAAGCACCAATACTTTCTGCATTATATGGTGTGATATTGCTTGCGGTGTATGCATTAAAAGATAACTGCTTTTCGGTTGCAACATAATTTTCGCCCATTGTGTTGTAGTAAAGATATTCGCCACTTGTGCCTGGTGCTAAAAATGCTTTTTTATTGTAGTAAAGTTTTCCACCAACCGAAGCAATTAAAGTAAAACTGTTTTCGTTGATGTTAGAAAGAGTGGTTATTTTGCGTGTAGATAAATCGTATTTGGCTAGTAGATTTCCATCTCTTATATCATCGTTTGTATAAGTAAAGTAAACTGCACTATCTAGGGCATCAACAACATCGTTGCTGCGAGTGTATTTTGTTGGTGCAATACTGCCAATTTTATAACTACCCTCATCTAATGTTTCTAACTTAAAATTACTTTCGGTGCATTCACCAATCTTTAAAACTTCGCCGTCTTTTACAACAAGATATGCCCTGTTGTTGTATTTGTACATATAATACGAAATGCTAGAAATTGTAGAACTGCTTGTAAACAACTTTTCGCCACGAGTGTGCCCATCTATTTTTATACGGCAAAAATCTATGTGGTCGTTTTCTATTGTTCCGTCTTTAGATACTTGGTTGCCCGGTGTTGTGTAGTATAAGTAGTTATCAAAAATGTACAACTGTGTTTTTTCGTAACCACAAATTTTAGAAACTAAAATGCCAGTATTTAAAATTGCTTGGGTTTTATCAAACTTTTCGTTACCGTCTTCGTCTAATTCTTTTTCTTTTTCAACAACTTTGCCATTAACAAGTTTTGTGCGATACACTGCCCCATAAGTAACTTTGCCATAAGTGTTGGTGTTACCAACATCACTGTTTGCAACATAGCCATTTACATAGTAAGCATAATTGCCATACATAAGGGCTGATGTTCCATTGCCTATAACTACATCGGTGCTAGTAGGGCCATCATCAAAGCCAACATTTGTTCCGCACGCCGAAAAGCCAAACACTACCCCTAGCATCAAAACAAATGCAAATATTATGCTTTTAAAAATATTAGTATTTATTGTTTTAGATTTCATTTAGCAAATACTCCTTTAATTTTTGCAACAAACACATATTTTGTCATTGTGTCATATAATACCACTAAAACAATTTTTCGTCAATTAATTATTAGTAATAAAAGGGTATAAAAATGAAAAAATTTGTCGTTACTAGTGCTTATTATGACAATACTGCCACCCCAAAAACAAAAAGCACAAACAATAGCCAAAACAACATTTTATCTTTGTTAGAACTTTTGCCAAAACTAAACATTTCGGGGTGGTTAAACACTAACACAAAGGCACAAAATCAAACTAATTACCACCTTTCAAGCACAACTAAATATAACTACACCAAAACTGCTAATATTTTGCAAAAAAACAGAGAAACGGTTTCTAACTTAACAAACTATGCGCAAAATCAAAAAAACACAAGTGCATAGTACCTGCCGTTTTTATTTATGTAACAAACAAAAAGTGCATAGTACTATACTATGCACTAAATTTTACTGTTTCGCCCGTTATTGCATTTTGATACATAATATAATACCCTGCCGAATTTTCATCATCGGGGTTTAGTGGCAACCACTGACACAAGTTTGTATCTATATTATTTACTTCTTCTTTATTAACCGCTGGCACACCATAGCACACATATTTAATGTTGTTATTTTCATCAAATATTTTGCCTAGTATATAATGCGTGTTGTCTTCATTTTCTTCTTGAACACTTACCCATTTTGAGTTTTTAATTAAGTTTTCAACTTCAATACAATTAGGATTATTTTTAAACATCTCGTCTAATTGCACTTTTATAGAATTAAAAAAGTTTTCGTCACCATTATCTTCTTGTGTTGTAACTTCTTGTTTTAATTCTTCGGTAGATGCCGTTTGCACAGATGTTTTATCTAAATTTTGATTTTTGTTATATTGAACTAAGTCTTGCACTGCATCGGATGTAATATTATTTTTTAAATAAACAACTTCTTGTTGAGCATCAAAAACAACAACGCTTATATCTTGATTTATGTTTGCGTTATTAAAAATAAAGTGATAGTTAATGCTTAAATTTATATTATTGCCCATATAATAACTATTTCCTACTTTTAACACCACAGTATATAAATTTTCTGCGGGTAAATTGTATGCAGTTAAATCACAAAACAAATCATCTTCGCCATTTAGTGTTAAAACAGCCGTATATGTTTTTTCTTTATCTTGACCAGTTAAAATTATAGTTCTTGTTTTCATAATCACTCCTTTTATTATATATATTCTAAAACTTTTAAAATTGAGTATAAAAAATAAAAAAAGCATAATAATGCTTTTTAAAAATATTTTTATTAAAATAAAAAACCTATAAAATAGGCCTTTAATTCAACTTCTTTAAAATGTCTGCTAGTTTTATAAAATCGTTTAAATCTAACATTTCTGCCCTAATTTTTATATCACGCTTTAAGTCGTTTTCTATAATGTTTTGCGCCTGTTGTTTATTTAGGTTAAAACCACTGCACAAGTTGTTTAGCAAAGTTTTTCGGCGCATTAAAAAACATTTTTTAATAACTTCGGCTATATATTTTTTATCTATATTATAATTTTTATCTAAAACAATATGCAAAATTGCCGAATCTACCTTAGGCATTGGCGTAAACATTTTTTTATCTACAACCTGCGTTATTTGTGTTGTTGCATACATATTTAAAATTGCCGTTATTGCACCATAGTTTTTGGTGCCCACATCGGCGCTTAAACGCTGTGCAACCTCTAACTGCACCATAACAGTTATATCTGTTATTAAAAAGTCGTTGTTTAACAAATATTCTAAAATTGGGGTTGTTATATAATAAGGAAGATTGGCCACAACTTTAAAAGGCTTGTTATTAAATTCTTGTTTTATAAAACTTGGGTTAAGTTTTAATATATCATCAAAAATTAAATTAATATTATTAAATTTGGCTAATTTTTTATTTAATATTGGAGTTAGTGTTTTATCTATTTCCACCGAAACAACCTTGCCCTTTACTGCCCTTTCGCAAAGTTTAGATGTTAGTGCCCCAGCCCCTGCACCAATTTCTAAAACTAAACTATCTTCCGTCACATCTGCATCGTCTAAAATGCTGTTTAATAAAACTTCGTCTTTAATAAAATTTTGACCAAGACTATGTTTAAACTTAAAATTATTATTTTGCAAATTATTCATTATAATCTCCCAACTTTTTAAATAATGTGTAGGCATTTTTTGTTGTAACTTCGTCAACCTGTTGCACTGTTATATTTTTATATTTAGCCACGCATTCGGCAACATAATTTACATTTTTTGGCGAATTATATGCTTGGGTGTGTTTGTAAATATATGGCAACAAATATGGGCTGTCGGTTTCCACCATAAATCTATCTAATGGCAAATACTCTATCATTTCTTTTAATCTACCTTTATTTTCTACACTTAGTGCAGTTAAAGATATATAAAACCCAGCATCTAATAATTTTTTTGCAATAGTTTTATCGCCATCAAAACAATGCACATCAACACCATTGTTAAATAAATTTTTGTTGCTATTATAAAAATCAAAAAACTCGTCCCACGCATCACGCAAGTGCAAAATTATTGGCAGTTTTATACTATCTGCCAATACCAACTGCTTTAAAAAAACTTCTTTTTGTAAAGGGATGTTAGAATTTAAGTAGTGGTTATCTAAGCCTATCTCGCCTACTGCCACAATTTTGGGGTTTTTATAGTTGTTTAAAATTAATTGTTCAATCTCGGTGTTCCACTCTTCACTATTGCTAGGGTGAATACCAAACGCACCAAAAACAACAGGGTTTTTTATTAATTCTAGCACCCTTAAATTCATAATTTTATCACAACTTGGCACAATAACTTTTTTGACATTGCACTTTTTTATATCATATAACACTTCGTTTAAATTATTAAAAAGTTTGTCATCGTTTAAATGTGTGTGTACATCTAGCATAGTTTTCTCCTTAAAAATATTTTATCAATAAAAGCCTAAATAGTAAAGTATTCATATTATAAATGTAAAAAACATAGTATAAAATATGCGTAAAGTATGGTTTTTAATGATAGTATGCAGTATTGCTTTTTTGCTTTTTAAATCACCAAACAGCGTTATAGAAAGTATGATAACATCTAGCACAAACGCCATAGAACTGCTTATAAAACTTTTGGGTATATACGCAATTTGGTTAGGCATTTTAGAAATTGTGGAACAATCTAAATTAAATATAGTGTTATCTAACCTTCTTTCGCCAATTATAAAGTGGCTTTTTGGTGATGTAGATAAACAAACAAAAAACTATATATCGCTAAATTTATCTTCTAATATGTTAGGTCTTGGCAACGCCTGCACACCTATGGGAATAAAAGCAATGCAACAACTAGACAAAAACCACCATTCTATAACCGCATCGCATCAAATGATAATGTTGCTAATTTTAAACGCAACAAGCATACAACTTTTGCCCACAACTGTTATAAGCCTTAGGGCATCTTTTAATAGCCTTGAACCCACTAATATAATATTGCCAAGCATCATAGCAACCGCGGTTTCTACCCTTGTGGGTGTGCTGGGTGTAAAGTTTATGCAAAAACTTTTTAAAGGGCGTAATAAAAATTGAATGCAAGCATTTTTATAATACCCGTTTTATTGTTTTTTTTAATAATATATGCAACAATAAAAAAGGTAAATTGTTATGCCTCTTTTGTTCTTGGTGCAAAAAAGGCCCTAGAACTTTGCTATAATTTATTTCCTTACCTTATTGCAATATTTTTTGCACTAGAACTTTTTAAAGTTTCGGGGCTTGTAGATATTTTATCTAATATACTATCACCCGTTTTAAACTTTTTTGGAATACCCCCCGAGTTATCTCAACTTTTACTTATTCGACCTTTTAGTGGAAGTGGCGGGTTAAGTGCTTTGCAAGACTTATTTATAAAATATGGCGCAGATAGTTATATATCGCGCTGTGGCTGTGTATTGGTTGGCAGTAGCGAAACTATTTTTTATATTGCAACAATATATTTTAGTCAAACTAAAATAAAGCGCCTGTGGTATGCAATTCCACTTGCCTTAGTTGCGTGTTTTGTTGGTGCAATAGTTGGGTGTTTGTTGTGTAAAATTATATAAAAAGTGCATAGCACTATACTATGCACTTTTTTGTATATCTGTTAAATTAAAATCTTGCGTTTCTTCGTTTTCTAACTTTACACTAACCCTTTCGCGCAATAAATCTCTATAAACAACCGCACCTTGTCCTGCGGGCGTTTTTACAATGCTGTTAAGTTCGGGCATTTTTTCTAATATTTCTTTATACTGCCCATACTCATAATTTAAGCAACACCTAAGTTTTCCGCACAGTCCATTTATTTTATTTGGGTTTAGTGCTACTTCTTGGGTTTTTGCCATTTTTATAGTTACTGCCTTAGGGTCGTATAAAAATCTTCGGCAACACAACTCTTGCCCACATTCAGCCATAAGCCCCAAAATGCAAGCACATTCGCGGTCGCTAATTTGACGCATTTCGATATGTGTTTTAAATACTCCTGCTAGTTCTTTTACTAAATCTCTAAAATCCACGCGCTCGGGGGCTGTATATACCACTAAAATTTTGCTGTTATCAAAACTTTCGTGCACTTTTATTAATTTTAAGTCAATTTTATGTTTTTGTATAATATTTTTTACTTTTTCTTTTGTTAAAGCGTTGTTTTTATCTTTTTGTTGCTGTTTTTCTAAATCTAAATCGGTAGCAACGCGTAAAAAAGTCAAGTTTTGCTCGTCGGGGTTACCTTCAAAACAAGTGGTAACTACTTTGGCTATATCATTGCCGTTTTCTAGTTTTACAACAATTTTATCGCCTTTGTTTATAGTGTTTGGAACTTCCACCGAATGAGTGCAAGTATCAACCGAAAAAACAACTTTTACTATATTGGCCATTTGTGTTTATCCTCCAATATACCTAATAAAAATTCATCTATAATCGAATTAAAATTGCAGTGTCTATCTAACTTTTCTAATATTAAATTTACATCTTTTATCATCTGGGACATAGCATCTAGGCTATAACCTTCTGCTATAAACTTTAACTCGGATGTATGTGTTTTTAAAGTAATTAAATCATCAAGACCTAGTGCAAGGTAAGTAGAATCTTGCAAAATTTTTAAATAGATGTGTAAAATATCTAAAATTTCATCTTTTTTTGTATATAAAACACTAGCATAATCTACAACTTGCCACGATTTTTTTAAATTTTGTAACATATTTAATAAAAAGTTTACATTATTTAAAAAGTTTGGGCTGTTTATATATTGCTTTGCCTGTGCAAGTGAACCACCACAAAACGACATTGCCTCGTCCACTAATTTTATGTCTGCGCCTAAGTTGTTTAAACATTCTTGCAAAGATATGGTATCTAGTTTTGGCAACATTATTTTTTGGCATCTAGATTTTATGGTTTGCAAAACAACACTTTCATTATCTACTTTTAATATAAAATAAGCGTGTGAAGGTGGCTCTTCTAATGTTTTTAACAATTTATTTTGCATTAAAGCATCAATACTCGAAAAATTATTAATTATATAAACTTTTTTATCGTGCTCAAAAGGTAGTTCAAAAACAGTGTCTAAAAGTTTGTTTAATTCGTCAGATTTTAATACTTCGCCTTTTAATGGATATTCTAATACATCCACCATTGTTTTATGCGCAATTTTTTGACACTCGGTGCATACTCCACAAGGTTTTTCTTCGGCTTTACAAAACATTGTGCTAACAATGTTATTTGCATAAATATCTAGCATTTCGGTATCATTGCTTATTAGCATAATGCTGTGCATCATAGTATTGTTTATTATTTCTTTATAAATTTCCGAACTTTTAAATTGAATGTTATTCATTATTTATCCTTTGCAAAAACACATCTTTTATTTCGTCAGCCACTTCACTAACCGAACGATTAGCATCTATTAGCACTATTCTGTGTTTGTTTTTGTTATATATTTCTAAATAGCCTTTTCTTACAATATCTTGGTATAAAAGCCCGCGGTCTTCTATTATATCATTAGTAGAACGCCCAATTCGTCGCGCTAAGGCTTCGCGTGGGTCTATATCTAAATAAAAAGTTAGGTCGGGCTTTGTGTTGTTGGTGGCAAAATCATCAACAAACTCAACCGCCTCTAAGTCGTTTTTGTTGCCATAGCCTTGATAAGCAAGCGTGCTGTCACAAAAGCGGTCTATAACCACAATTTTGCCTTCATTTAAAGCGGGTTGTATTACTTTTTCGAAGTGTTCGGCACGAGATGCTTCAAACAAATATAATTCGGCTTTTACAGATTTATCTTTATATTTCTTTAAAGCAAAGTTTCGAATATCTTCACCTAACGGTGTTCCACCTGGCTCGCGAGTGGAAATAAAATCTGCACCAATCGAGCGCAAAAACTCGCAAAAAATGCGAGTGTGAGTTGTTTTTCCACTTCCGTCTATACCTTCAAAAGATATAAAAAAAGCTTTTTTCATAGCACACCACCTTAAATTATCTAAACATTTTAACACATCTTTTATATTTTTGCAATTATATGCCCCACTTTAAAAGTTTTTAATCAAAATTTTTGCAGCAGCTTTATATTGCCATTTTTATTAATTATAAATACACTTTTTAAATTAATTTAAAATAATTTGTTTTTTTATTGACAAATACCTTTTTATATGATACAATCAACCTACATTTCCGCAAGGCTTTGCGGCGATATAGCTTAGCTGGTTAGAGCGATCGGTTCATACCCGATAGGTCAAAGGTTCGAATCCTTTTATCGCTACCATGTGGCTCCATCGTCAAGCGGTCTAAGACACCACCCTTTCACGGTGGAGTCCCGGGTTCGAATCCCGGTGGAGTCACCAATAATAAAAAAGTTGTAGCAATACAACTTTTTTGTTTTTACTTTAATAACACAAAATTAAAAACTATATAAAAAAACAGCAATTTCTTATTTATATAACGAAGCAAACACTCAATAAATAATATTGTCAATAATATAAAAAATAAAAAGCGCAAAAAGCGCTTTTTTGGTGCAACCGAGCAGATTTGAACTGCTGACCTACCGCTTAGGAGGCGGTCGCTCTATCCAGCTGAGCTACGGCTGCAAATAATATAAAGAATATACCACAATAAAACAACAAAGTCAACATTTATTTACACAACTAAAAAATATTGTATATTGACTTTTTATAAAAACGCAAATAATAAAAACCACGACAAAATCGTGGTTTTTTCTTTTTTAATTAGAATACGGCAACTATAATTGCTAATACCATACAAATAAATGCAGGGTTTACGCTAAAATTCTTGTTTTTGATATAATCTACAAGATATAAAGCAATAGTTGCACACAATGCAAATAAGTTAATGCATCTAAATACATTTACTAATGTCATACTTGCACCAACAATTAAGAAGAAAGATGCAAGCAATGCAATAGCAATAGAAGCAATAGCACAAATCATAACTAATGTGTTAAATGGAACATTAATTTGAATGGCTGGTTTTGCTTTTTGAGTTGTTTCTTTTTCTTCAACTTTAACTGTTTCTGCTGGTTTGTTTTCTTTTTCTTGTGCAGGTGTATCCATATCTATAACACTTTCTTGCTTGTCGTCTGCCATAACTACCTCCTATACATATTATGATTATTCTAACACTTTATATGACATTTTGCAACAATTTTTTAGTCTATTGCTTTATTTTCGATAAAATTATCTTCACTGTTGTTGTTTTGAGTAGGTGTTGGCAAAGGTCTAGAATTAGCCCTATCCATTAAATAATCCCAAGTGTTATTGCCCACTATTCCGTCTGGTGTTAGGCCATTTTCTTGTTGAAACTGTTTTACTGCCCTTTCGGTGTTAGTTCCAAATATACCGTCTATTGTGCCAACTGGATATAAAAAACTATATAATTTTTGTTGAAGATATTTTACTTCTGCACCATAACTACCCTTTTTTAACACGCGGGCTGTTGGGTATAAATTGTTTAGTTTATACCAAGTATTACGCCCAACTATTCCATCATCTGTTAAACCATTTGCCTGTTGAAAGGCTTTTACTGCGTTTTGTGTGTTGGTGCCAAATATTCCATCAACACTACCTAAAACATAGCCTTCGGTTTTTAGTACAAACTGCAAATATCTTACAAACCTGCCCCTACTGCCAACTCTTAGTGTAGGAAAATTCATTTCGTCTATTGGTGTATATTCAACATTAAAATAGTTACAAACGCCTTTACAAGTTGCCCTGCCAACTGTGTTTATGTGGTCGGGGTCTAACATAAGTTTTGCTTCGTTAAAGTTAGTCATAAAGCCCGCTTCTATTAAAGTGGCAACCGTGCGCACATTAGATAACATACCTACATCTAAGGTTTTTATGCCCCTACCATTAAGGCTGGTAGCATTTAAAATTTCGTTATACACAGCACTACTTAATGCTTGGCTACGCTGAGCATAAACATTTAGTGGTGAATAAAAAACCTCCACACCATTTGGGCTAGAAAATGCATTAGGGTCGCCAAATGCGTTATACCCAAAAGTTATTACGCAACTTGGTTGCGCCCTATTTACCAAAGTTACCCTGCTAGAAACCGAAGCATCCTGCCTGTTGGGTTTTACATCAAAAATAAAAAAGCCTATTCGTAAGCAATCTGCTAAAAACGCATTTTTAACCGCAAAATTCCACTCATTTTCATAAATTTGCCTATTTATATATGGCATAAGTGGTGTGCGTTTGCCCAAAGTTGGCGGATTAATTCCGTGTTCGTCGTTACCTGCTATTAAATAATTTTCTGGATTATTTGCCATAATATTCCCCCTTTTTGTAACTATTATTTATGTAAATTAAAAAGGATATGTGCAAATTATTCCACTTATTAACAAAAAAATAACCTAAAAAGGTTATTCAAAGTCTGTGGGCTCTAAAACTTTATCTGCTGGCATATTGTCTAATTGTTTTAAAACTTCTTTAACATCTACGCCATGCACTTCGCATGCTTCACCTATTGTTTCCATTTGCGAAACAAAACAGCCTACGCAATGCATACCAAACCCCATAAACACCGCTTCGGCATTTGGGTTTAGCATAAGTGCCTGACCTATTGTCATATCTTGGTCAAATTTTATTTTTTCGGGTTTTTTCATTTTATTTGTCCTTTTTATTTAATTTTATTTTTACTGGTTTTTCGTCTGTTACTTCTATTCGGCTAGTGCTTGTACCTAAGGTGTCGTTAATTTCGTTTTGAATATCTTGCATATTGTTATACCTTTCTTTTATTTTAACCGATTGCATAACTTGACGCTCGGGTTGTGTTTCGGCATCTTCGTACTCGTTAAAATTATTTTGTTGTTCAACATCGTCTTGGTGATAATAATTTTTTGGTGCTTCGGCTTCGGCGTTTGCGTCTAGGGTTATTTTGCCATCGTTTAATATATCGTCGGTATTTAGGTCGTTAACAAAACCGCTTTTAAATGCTTCGTCTTCGCGAGTAAGTTGCTGATTAACTTTACCATAAAATTTTACGTCTTGGGTAGAAAGTTCTTCTATTTGCAAACCATAGGGTTTAAAATTTTCGTTTAGTTTATTTAATAAAAATTCATTAATGTTTTTTGTGTCAGCAAACTGGCGTGGACCGTAAAAACTACTAAACAAAATACTGTTGTACACTTCTTCGTTTATAAGCCCACTTAAAACTTTTTCGCCCTGCCCCTTTTTTATGTGCCCACGCTCTAAAAGCAATAATTTTAAAAACTTTATGCTATCAAAAATTTTAAGTTGCAAAATACCCTTTAAGCCTACTTTATATCTGCCATATAATTTACTTTTAATAGGCACTCTACCCGAATGCCACGGAAAGTTTGAAATTTGATTTAAGTTTATAAAATATAAATCGCACTTAAAAGTTTGCGGAAGTTCTACATTAACTGTTTGGGCATTCTTTTTTACTTTGCCTTGATTTAGTTTTAACATTCTAGTAGTGTTAGGCAAATTAAAAATACTAAGTTGGTGGTTGCCCGCTGGCAAAATATCTTGTGGTTTACCTTTTACAACAATAACAGCATTCCAGCCCTCGTTTATGGATATGTTTTGCCCTATGTTTACGGTATAATAATTGTTAGAAACCGGGTAAATTATTGAATTATTAAAGTTATCGGGCAAAGCAAGCGTTTCGTCTTGTTTAAATAAATCTAAAAATCCCATATCTTACTCTCCTTCTTTGTGTGTAATTGTAGCACAAAAATTTAAAACTTACAACAATTCGACATAAATATTAAGTAACAAAACTTATTTTTTGCCCGTATATAAAATAAATTATAAAAGATAGGAGGTAATAAATGCAATACACAAACTTAATAGGTTTACCAGTATTTAGTATATACGAATGCGAAAGTGTTGGTTATGTTTTAAATGCTGTATTTAATAAACATTTAACAAAAATAACTCATCTTGTTATAACCGACGACGACAACGAAGTTTTGTATATTATTAATATACGTAATATTTACAAATTAAATAACGATTGTTTACTAATAAAAAACAATACAAAACTAAGCGTAAACAATTTTGAAACTTGCGAAGTTATAAACAACACAATAATCGACTTAACAAAAGGAAAAGATGTTGTAAAAGATATAACATTAAGCCAAGATTTTAAAATAGAAAGCATAGACGGGAAAAATAACAGTTTTAAGCCCGCACAAATACTTTATAAAAACAACAATATAATTTTATTAGATAGCAATAATATTTTAAAACGAAAAAACTTTAAACCCAGAAAAGCAAAAATAAAACTAGAACACTTAAACACACCTGTTTCTATTTTACAAAATATTGGTATGCCCACCACAATGCGAGCAAACAACCTAAATAATATTATAGGCAAAAGGTTAAGCGATAATCTATATTCTAGGCAAAACGAAATTTTAGCAACTAAAAACACTACTATAACAACTAACACAATAAATATTGCAAAACAGTTTAATGTAGTATCTAGCCTGCTAAGTTTAGCAAAATAAAAAAACTTGCAAAATACAAGTTTTTTTATTTTATTTTTTTACATTTGCCAAATCTTTTAAGATGTCTGCAATCTTTGTGTTGATTGCTGCAACTTCTTCTTCACTTGCACCGCGTGCCTTGGCTGTTTTAACTTCTTGTTTTAAGTTGTCTATTTGACGAGTTAAAGCAATTATATCTTTAGATTTATCGTCTTTTTTTGCAGGCTTTTTGCTTGCTGTTTTCTTTGCAGCAGGCTTTGCTTCTGCTTTTTTAGGTGTTGCCTTTTTAGCAGCAGGCTTTTTAGCATCGGTTTTCTTTGCTGGCTCTTTTTTATCTACCTTTTTCTTGTCTTCTACTTTCTTCTCGGCTGTTTTTTTAGTAGGGGCTTTTTTGGCTGGCTCTTTTTTGCTTGCTGTTTTAGTAGAAGTTTTTGCTGTTGTTTTTGGTGTAGATTTTGCTGCGGTTGCCTTAGATTTTGTTTCTTTCTTTGCTGGTTTTGCAGCCTTTTTAGGTGTGCTATCAATAGAATTTAATGTTTGGTCTATTTGATTGCGCAACTCTTCGCGTTGTTGATTTAATTTTATATTTTCTTCGGCAATTTGCTTTTGCAAGTCTAATAAGTCGTTTGTTGTTATAGAATCGGCAGGTTGTTCGGATTCTTCGTTATATATATCTTTAACATCATCGTAAGTGTTAGCTTCTTCGTCTAATGTATGGTTGTTTTCCTCTTCGGCGGGTTGTTCTTCGTCTTGGTCGGTAGAATATTCTGGTTTTAAGTTACCAAATTCGTCGTAGTATTGCGAATAGTCTATTAAGTTTCCGTTTTCGTCGTAGAACATAGAATCATCAACGGGCTCTTCTTGTGCATTAGAATAATCTATTGCATTACCATTTTCGTCGTAGTATTGCGAATAATCACTAACTGAATCGCCATCGGCTACACCACTGGTGGTTGTCATAAGGTTTTGTTCGTTAGAAGATTCGTTTACAGGGTTTGAATATTCTCCATTTGGCTCGATATAATATTCGGCTTCTTTGTTTTTGTTCTTTTTGTTTTTAGAAGGTTTTTCTTGGCTGCCCTTTGCAAGTTCTAGTTTTAAACTTTCTATTTCTATATCTTTTGTTTTTATAGCGGTGTCGCGAACATCTAATTCTTTATCAAACTCTAAAAGTTTGTTCTTTAAACGGTCAATTTGAATTTGATATTTGTGAATATCTTCAGCACAACTATTAACAACTTTTTGATAAATCTCATCATATAAACGGCCAGCAAATGTGTTGTATTCGGCTTTTAGGGCAACTTCTACATCGTGTTTGCCTTCGTTTATCTTTTCTTTGCGTTTTTGTATTTCTACATCTAACGCGTCTTGTGCGGTCTTTTCTTTTTCTAACCTTGTTGCCAAATCTTTTTCAAGAGTAGATTTTTTATCACGCTCTTGTTTAATTTGACCCATAGTAAAGTTGATTTCAACTTTGTTTGTCTTTTCGGACAATTCTTTATCAAGTCTATCTAGGTTTTCGTTGATTGCTTGCAAGCGTTTGTTTGCCTCACGCTCGATATCTTCCATATTTTTGGTTGTATTATCTTTTTGCTTTTCTAGGCGGTTGATTTCGTTTTGAATATCAATTTTTTCTAGCAAGAAGTTTTCAGATTCATTTACGGCACGCTCGATAAGCAACTGACCATTAACACCCAATTCGTCAAAGTCGTATGGGCTGTGCTCTACTTCGGCACGCTTTGCTTTTTCTAATAGTCGTTGTTCTTCTAGTGCTTTCTTTTCTAGATATTCACGCAATACCGGAATACCAGCGTCAATTTCTTTACGGGTAAACAATAATTCGTAATCTACATAATCTGGCAATGTTACACTTGCTTTATCAATGTTGCGGGCAAAGTTTGTAAATATATCGTAAAAGTCGGTGTTTAGATATTTGTATCTTAATTGCAAAATCATAACATATAAATACCCTGTTGCCAAAACAACACAAGGTGTAATTGCGCAGTTAGCAAAAACTGAAATTAACGAACTAGACCCAGTGGCTGGGTTAACTACTGCTACCATTAAAGACAACAATAAACTAACGGCTGCCAAAATTAAAGATATGAATTTCATTTGATTGCGCATTTGTAAAAATGCACTATTATTAAGTGGGCGTTTAACACAATATTCAATATTTAAATAACGGCTTGGGCTGCCATCGCGTTCTAGCATATACAACTGCCATCTATCACGCACACGGCGTGGCAACTTTTTCATTTGCGTGTTAAATGCAACTATATTGTTATCGTTAACTGATGGGTGCTTTGATAGGTAGGCATTAATTTTACGAATGTTGCGAATGCAACGCTCTTCGTAAGACCACAACAAACCAATAGCACTTATAATTATAACGCCTAACATAATGCCGGCAAACACATATAAAAGCGTGCTATAATCAATGTTATTAACCAAAGATGTAAAAAAATCTAGCAATGGGTTTTGACTAGTAGCCGCTTCGTCTGCGACAGTAGAAATCGAAAAAAACATATCTTACTCTCCTATTTTTACAACATTCTTGTCTATTTTTGTACTTTAATTATATTAATACGCAAATAATTTGTCAAACAATAATTTGCATTTCTTGCAAAAAAGAGTAAAGAATTTTTTTGCTTACATTTTTGCCCAACGCATTTTGTGTTGCATAAGCATAGCATTTTAATTGTGTAGCATATTTTTGTTTTAATTTTTGTGGGTCTTTTATGCTTGTTAATTTATAGTCTATAATTGTGGCATTGTTGCCTTTTACCACTATTAAATCTATAACACCCTGAACCAAAATTTTATCTTCTACGCCACCTTCTACAATTTGATTATGTGGCACATACATCATAAAAGGTTGCTCCCTTAAAACCGCGTCAGCCCCGTTTATAAGCGGTCTTAACTCTCTTACGCACGCTAATATTTTGCCACAATCTATTAAATTTAATTCGCTTATATTTAGTTTATCTTGCAAAAATTGATAAATCTGTTGTGTGCTGTCTAAGTTAAAATCTATAACCTGCATAACGTGGTGATAAATAGTACCAAGGTCAGCCGAAGTTTGTGTATCTTCCCTTTCGGTTATATTAAATGTTTTTGGTTGCTCGTTTATATTTGTTGGGTTAGATATATTTAATTCTTCTTGGTTAAGTTTTGTAACACTATTTTTAAGCCCTATAACCGTAGATTGATTAAATTTATACTTAAAATCGGCTAAATTGTTAAGTAACTGCTCAAATTCGGGGGTATAGTTGCTTAATTTTATAGGGTTAGTTAAAATTTCGGAGTTTTTTGACGAGTGTAACGCAACGGGATATACACACAAGTTAAACATTGGCTTTATTGTATTATTGCGATAATCAACAGCCGAAACTGTGGTGTTTTGATTGTTTTGCAAATTTAATGTAGTTTGTTTTAAACTAGATAAAACAAGTTCTAAAAAGTTTTCGGTTTTGCACAAATCAAAATCGGTTATGGCTGGCGTAAAGTTATTTACATCTACCCCACCCACTATATATAAATTGTTTTTGGCACGCGTCATAGCAACATATAACAGCCTTAAATTTTCTGCTAGCGTGCGTTGCTTTAATTTTAAAATTATTGCACTGCGTGATAAGGTGTTACGCTTTATGCGTTTTTCGTAGTCGTAAGCATACAGCCCTACACCTAGTTTGTCATAAAAAACTATTTCGTCACGAAAGCTCGTAAAGTTAAACTTATGCCCTAAGTTTACTAAAAATACAATAGGATATTCTAGCCCTTTACTGTGGTGCATAGTGGTTACGGTTACTATATCACTGCCAGCATTTGTTTCTTGCTGTATATCTAACTGATTGTTGTTTGTTTCTACAAAGTTTATAAATTGATATAAGCAGGTGTTGTACGACTTACCTACAAAATTATTTACAAACGAGTTTACATTATCTAGACGCTTTTGACCTTCGGGCAACAATGATATTATGCTTAAATAGTTGGTTGTTATAATAAACTGGTTTAAGCAATCATAAACAGTTCCGTTTATTAATATGTTTTTACCTTGTTTAATTAAGTTATTTAAAAGTTCTATTTTGCTTAATATTTGTTTGTCTTTAATACTGCCCAAACATTCATAAAAGCATTTACTTTCTTTATTGCTGTTTTTTATTGCCAAAAGTTGTGCTTCGGTTAAGTTTATTATTGGGCTTGTTAACATTGTGGCAAGGTTTATATCGTCTTGCTGGTTGTTTATAAGTTTTAAATAAGAATATAACACTTGAATTTCGTAGGTGTTAAAAATATCTTCACCGCCAAAATCTTGAACAGGCACACCGCGTTCTTTTAATCTTGCAAGCAACGCACTTAAAGCATTGCTTCGGCTTTGGCACAGAATTGCAATATCACCAAAACTAATATCTCTAAGTCCGCCTTCTTTACCTAACTTTGGGTCGAATATTTGTTTTTGTTTGTTTATTAAATCAAAAATTTTATCTGCTATTATATCTGCTTCGGTTTTTGGAATATCTAAGTTTTGCTTTTCTTCAAGTGGGGCGTCTTTTACGCTATAAACATTTTGTATTTGCTGTTTTTCTTTCTTTTCGTCTTTGTGTGTATTAACTAAATCTATTTCTACACTTGGCAAATTAGTTTCAACTTTATACAACCTATCCGATGCCATTAAACTTGTGTTTAAATAATCAATCTCTGCCGACGAGTTTGTCATAAGACGCGAAAACACTAAATTAACAAAATCTAGCACTCGTTGGTCGCTTCTAAAATTGCAGTTTAACAAAATTGAAGCCTTGTGTTGTGGGTTTTTGCTAAAACTATCTACTTTGTTTATAAATATTTGTGGGTTTGTGTTTCTAAAACCGTAAATACTTTGTTTTACATCACCCACCAAAAACAAGTTACCTTCGGTGCTAACCCTAGATATTATGCTTTCTTGTATATCGTTTATATCTTGATATTCGTCAACATAAACCGAAACAAAACTTTGTTTTACTTCTTGTGCTATATCGTCATTTTGAAGTATTTGCATACAAAAATGTTCGAGGTCCGAAAAATCTACCACATTGCGTTTGCGTTTTAGTGTATCATAGGCTTTTGCAAACCTTTGTGTTAAAGTAAACACACCTTCCATTATTTGTTGGTTATGTAGTAAATCTTGGTATAAAAGCTCAGGGTTATCGCACACACATTTTTCTTGCAAACTAGTTATTTCTTTTGTAAACTCGGCTTTTAAAAGTTTAAACTCTTCTTGCACATCTTTTAATTCATCGGGGGCTTTACTAAGTTTTGGCAATGTTGTAAGAGTGCTAAACAAAATATGTAGGTTTTGTGTAAATGTGTTTTCTTTTTTAAATAGAAGTGCTACATTTTGGCACTGAATAGCACAATCTAAAAGTTTTTTTGCATCTAGCATTGTGCAAGTTTTTATAAATTCGGCAAAACTTTTAGCGTAAAAATCAAACCTTTCTATTATATGTTCGTTTATGATATTTGCAAAAACATTATTATCTAGTGGCGCAGAATACGAAGACAAAACCTTTTGTTTAAAACCTAAGATGTCGGTTTGATTTTGTAAGTAGTTATATACTTTTAAAATTATATCTTTTATTTTGCGGTTGTCGCGCTTGTTGTCGTAGATATATAATAAATCAACTACGCCTTCTTCTTCGGTTTTTTCTAGTTTTTGTATTACTTCTTCTATTGCCTTGTTTTGAAGAAGTTTTACATCGGTGTCTTCTAATATGCTAAACCCCGTATCTATATCTAGGGCATAAAAATATTTAGATATAATATTTTGGCAGAATTTATGTAAGGTGCAAATATTGCTTTGTGGCAAAAGATTAATTTGTTGCAATATAAAATTATAATCGGGCGTGTCGGGTTTTAGTGTAGATAGATGCTCGCGCAGTCTTTTTTCTAATTTTTGTCGCATTTCGCTAGCCGCTGCATTGGTAAAAGTAACAACCAAAAGTTGCGTTACTAAAACTTTATTAGAAATTATGTTATCTAATATTTTTTCTATCATAACAAAGGTTTTACCACTTCCCGCCCCCGCAGAAACTATTATGTCTTTGTTGGTGGTGGTTAATATTAGTTTTTGTTCGGTTTGTAATTCCATTATTCTATTCCTTCAAAACTTTTTATATCTACTTTATAATCTTTATTTCGCTCTTTTAATGTATCGTTGCAATTTATTTTGCAAATGTTTTGATATTTGCAATATTCGCAAGCACCATCTAGTGGCTTTGGCGCAATATAACCTTGCATAATTTCGGTTATTGCTTTTACAACTATTTTGTTTGTGTAATTTAATATGTGGTTTAATTCTAAATCAGAACACAGTTTGTTGCCTGTTGTTGTTTCTTCTTGCATAAACTTTTTAGGCAAGGTTAAATCTACAACTGCACTTTCTAAGTTGTCGGGGCTAAGGGTATCGTCGGTAGCAAAAATGTTTTCTATGCTATTAACTGTTAAACCTTCCATACGATAGCCGTCATAAATTTTGCTATCTATGTTTGTTGTGTATTCACGGTGTATTGGCAAATAATACACCCCGCCCGAACTTGCATTTTCGCCTTTTTTGTTAAGCCCTTGCAATATTGCATACATATAATAAAATAGTTGTATCTTTTTGCCTAAATATAGGTCTAACAAACTAAACTTGCCCGCATTTTTACTTGTTTTATAGTCTATTATACGATAAACCCCGTTATAGCAATCTAACCTATCTACTTTACCTTTTATTTTTATTGTTTTGTTTAAAACAGCAATTTCGGGCAAAGGTATAAAACCGGTGCTTCCAAAACTTTTTTCTACAT